>JASFEV010000015.1:0-28356 GCA_050124655.1 Desulfobacterales bacterium | reverse complement strand
GGGGCGGTGCGTTTTCAATATTCAATCACCTATTTATCCGGCTTATCATTCACCATCGCGGCCGTTGCGCTCATCAGATTAATTGCCGCCACGAAAACCCGGTGGTTCGGGGGCAAAGACGGCGATTTCATTTTCTTCTTCGATGATGATCGTGGTCCATTGTTTGCTTGAATACCACACGCCCAGTTGCTGGCCCTTATGGTCTAAAATCCGCGACCCATAAGGCGGATAGCCATAGATAATGTCCATTTCACGGACCCAGTTTCTGAGCATCGGCACAGTGGCTTCAATCTCCTTCCACAATCCCTTGCGCAATTTGTATTGCTTATCAATGGCAATAATGGCGTAGGGAACGGAGCCCCAGCCACTGTAATAGTAATTGTGATCGGGTAAAATTTGATATGTTTGAAAGAGTTTGGTAATTTCGCTGTTGCGCTCCAATTTTCCGTATTTAAGACTAATTCCTCCTGGCAGCTCCAAGTCGATTGCCCCGCAGAGCGCAGGCAAAAGGACGCCAACGACGACAATTAGAATAGCACTTCTCGTCTTTGTGCGATATGTTGAGGTTGCCCTGTGCATGAGCGTGTTCCTTTCCACATGCGTCAGTCGAATCTGATGAGATTACTTTTTTAAAAAGGTTTCACTTGAACGCTGCAAGAATTTGAATACGAACTTTAGATTGCCATTATGGGCAGTATAGAATTTGTTTGATCCATTATTGGTTTTTGTGTAACTTCTATACTAACACGCAATAAATGCATGTCAATTTAAAGTGGTGGATAAAAGATCGTAAGGACTTTAGCCTATGAATTATCTGGCGCACCTGTATCTGGCCCAAGATTCCGCCGAATTGATGATCGGAAGCATATTGGGGGATTTTGTAAAAGGAAGCCTGAAAGATCAATATCCGAATGAAATCCAACAAGGAATTGAGCTACATCGCAAAATAGACAGCTATACCGATTCTCATGCGATGACCCAGGCCAGCCGGAAGCTTTACAGTCCGTTGCGGCGCCGGTTTGCCGGCATTATCATTGATCTGTGTTATGATCATTTTTTGTATCGGCACTGGTCAACATATGCGGATACGGCCCTGGATCCGTTTATTTTAAACGCTTATGATATCTTGAAAACGCATCAATCGATGCTGCCCAAACGCCTGCAGGCCATGATCCCTTCTATGATTCGCGATGACTGGCTGGGATCTTATCGGGATTTAACCGGCGTTGAACAGGCGTTGAAGCGTCTGTCCAAAAGGATAACCAATGGTGATCGGCTGACGGGAGCGATTGATGAAATAAAGGTCCATTATCGGAAGCTGGAAACAAATTTTCTAACTTTTTTCCCCGACCTGATTCGCTTTGTTAAAGACGGTGCAGCATTTCAATTGCAATGTCGGCCATCAGCCTGTGACCGACTTGATTAGGGTGTAGACCATCATCCAGAAAATATTCTCCTATGGGCTGGCCAGCATCATCCAAAAAGGGGTGGTAAAAATTCAAGCAGGCCACGTCGTTTTGCCCGGCAGCCAGAGACAGGGCATTGACCAGCGCCGCTAAATGCTTCTCAAATTGTGCATAACCGACTTCAGGCGCTGTGAAATCCTGCAGTCGCGCTTTTTCTGCAGCGATTGGGGGTGGCAGACCCACCAGCGGAAGTATATCATGGTGGGTGGCCTGGCAGGTCATGCTAAAAATATTGGCCCGGATCAAGGTCAGGTCCAGACCCCACCACAGATCGTTGGTGCCGCCCATAATGAGGACAACATCAGGCTCTTGTTGCACCACTTCCGGGTAAAAACGGCCCAGCAGCCCGCCGGTGGTATCGCCGCCAATGCCTTTGTTGACGACTTTCATATGTAAGCGGCTGGCAACCAATGACGTCCAGGTCGACGGACGATCTACATCGGGCCCCTCTGTCAGGCTGTCGCCGTGGCATATCAGTGTCTTCATCATTCCCCCTACGATTCTTTAGGCCGCCTAAACTTCTTTTACCACGAAAACACGAAACTAAAAAAACACGAAAAATTTCGAGCTTTCTGCCTTTCGTGCTTTCGTTGTGTTTTCAATCATTTGCGTAATTTTGAAATAAAATTCTTTACCTGTTGTAGCAGTGGCTTTCGAATTCGGACTTTCAAATAAAGGTTTCCCGTCTGCCCGCCGCCCTTGCCTTCTTCGCCCATTCCCGTCAGCCGAATCTGCTGATTGGGTTTGGTGCCCGGTGGAATTTTGACTACCAGTTTTTTGTCCTTTTGGCGCAAATAATAGGCATAAGGTCCTCCCTGGCGCGCGAGTTCGGGATTCAGCCATATCGTATCATGGATATCAGCACCGTCTTCAGGGAATTCAATGCCGCTAAATTGCTTTAATAAAAAGCGCATGAGCTTGCCGAAGCCGCCTTGCAAGGGAGTGCCGGAATGGTCGGCCTGACCGGTGTGGCGGGGCCCGGTAAAAAAATAGCTTTTTGCGAAAAAGCCGGGCTTGCGAAATTCATATGTTCGATATCCCTGTCCATAAAACTCTTTGAAAATTTCATCAAAGCCTCTTAATCCGAACGCCCGAGCCATCTGCTCTAATATCTGGTTGATATCTGACCCACTGAAAATATCCTGCTCGGAGTAATTCTGTCGGAACTGGCTGTATGCCGATGAGCCGAACTGTTGCCGCAAGGTGTCGTATTCGCGACGCTTGGTGGCATCCGACAATACGGCATAGGCCTCATTTACACTTTTCATTTTTTCGGCAGCCTCGGGATTCCTGTTGTTGCGATCCGGATGGTATTGAAATGCAAGTTTGCGGTAGGCATCTTTGATCTGTCGGGCGCTGGCCTTTTGATCTACGCCCAAAATCTGGTAATAGTCATTTTGCGACATACGATTATTTATACCTTTATTAGTACCAGACAAGTTGAAATTAAAAAATACCACGAAGGCACGGAAGATCGATAACACGAAAAAAATATTTCGTGCTTTCCACATTTCGTGTTTTCGTGGTTAAGGTCAACTGTTTTCGGTCAATTTAGATGAATAGCGTTTGGCATCGCGGCAGCCGTCTTTATAACCTAATTTGCAAGCCGCAGCGGCGTTTTCGTATGCTTTTTGCAGGTCTCCTTTATTAAAAAAGACCCGGCCCCGCATATAGTGCGCCCAGCCATTGTCGGGTTTCAACTCAATGGATTTGCTGAGGTGCATGAGGCTTTCATCAAATTTATTGCGGCGCATAAATAGCCAGCCAAGATTATCATATGCCGGGCGATAGCGGGGGTTGATATCCACCACTTGATTCAAGTCCGCTATGGCGTTGTCAAACTGTCCCATTCGAATATAGGTGCGGGCCCGCCAGAAATAGGCCTCGTAATTTTGGGGATTGCTCTCAATTGCCTGACTCAGTTTGGCCAATGCTTCTTTGAGCCGATTCTCCTTATAGTAGTCGTACCCCTTGTTCAGATGCTTACGGGCCTGGCGGCCCTGTTTGCTCTTCGGCTGGCGGTCTTTTTTAATCTGGTCCCAGACGGATTTGCCATAGTCCACAGCGTCATCGATCAGTTCGGAGATCATATCTAGCGGTTTATCCAAGACCCCACGGCTTATATTCAGAGAAAAGTAAATACCAATGGCAATGAGCATAAATAACACCAGCGCAAAGACACCGATAGCCAGATAATCTCTGCGGCCCTTTTCTCGCAGCTTAGTGGACAACACCGGCGTCATTTCATATTTGGGCCGGCGGCCGGACGCCTTTTCACCGACCGCCTTGGAGAGCTTTTCGTTTACGACCTCAATCCTTCCCGTTTTGTGTTCGATAGCCAATTCCGCGCCACATTGGAGACATGTTGTCCGGGTTGCCAACACGCCTGCACCCTTTTCGGGAACATCGACGGCGGTTTTGCATAGTGGACAAACGGTTTTCATATGCATCTCCCTTATAGGTTGGTCCCGCCAATAGGCGGGATTTAGCCAGTTGAGCCGGTTAAAAGGTAATGCAAAAGGTTTTTTGCCAGGAGGCTGGGACGCCAGAAAGCTTAAAAGCTGGCAGGCGCGGAGACCCGAAAGCTCGGAAGCTTTGCAGTCTTGCAGCATCCCGGCTTCTCAACTTTTCAACTGGATTGCATCAAATGAAATAATATGTCAACCTGTTAACGGGCAAACGGGTCAATCCCGTTTCACGGGGACCTTCGGCCGGCGTCATCCAAAACACACCTAAATATAATACCTATCGGGCCTTCTGTCTTTATTCAACCTTCTCAACGGGCTTGGCGCGATGGGCTCATGGAGCGTCTTCATTTTCTCTGACCAGATAGATAGCGGGTAGACTGAAAACAGTCACCAAGCCTTTCACGATGATGTTTGCCAGAAAGATCGACCAGACCACCGCATGTGGTAGCGTGAAACCAAATGCCAGCCAGCAAAAAATCAGGCTGTCAATGGGAATACTGACCGTATTGCTGACCAGCACCCGCGCCCACTCGTACCTGCGCGTGATACGGCTAACCCAGAAATGGTACACCTCGGTGTCAATGAGTTCGGCAATGACTTCGGCTGTAATGCTGGCGATGACGATTCGCCACACCGGACCCAGAATGATGGCGAACTCATTGCCCAGCCCCCAATCGGGATCCTGGGGCAGCCAGGCGACAAATTGAAAGAAAGCCATCATAAACAGATTAATACCGGCCGCCAGAACGATGACGGTGCGCGCCACTTTTTTCCCAAGCCGTTTATGGACCAGATCTCGGATGGTAAATGTTAAAGGATAAATAAATGTCCCGGCATCGATGCTGAATCCAGCTATCCTGGCAATCTTTAGACTACCGATATCCGACAGCAGCTGGGCGGCTATATATATGGAAATAATAACCGCTGCAGAGGTGGCTATGGGATTTGCGGTGTCCGAATTCAATAATTTCTTTTCCATTAAAGCGTCATGTGGAATGATTGGATTGGTTGTTTTTAAACCGGGTGCTTTGCACCCGGTTGCAACCGCAACGATTAAAGCACCGAGGTGCTTTTACCTTTTCGGCCTATGGCCGAAAATTCAAGCCACCCGCTTTGCGGGTGGTCGTTGACTCAGCAAAGCGGGAGACGACCAGCCAGGCTTTCGCATCAAATTTAAGGGTTGTATCCTTTATCAAACCCAGCGCCCCCTCGGGTGAGACGAGCAGGATTTCAATCAGTTCGGAATCGGAGTTGGCTTCGGTTGATGGCACACCTTTGCATTCCACATATACCATGGACACGGATTCATCGGTCATGCCGGCGGAAGAATAAATCGGTGGACTGATCTGAATGAACCGGCTGACAGTTAACCCCGTTTCTTCCATCAATTCACGGCGGGTGGCCTGCTCAACGGATTCGCCTCGATCGACCAGGCCGGCGGGAAAGCCGTACTCATAGTCATCTAAGGGTACGCGATACTCCCGTAGGATGACCATTTTTTTTTCGACAGTATGAAACGGTACGATGACCACCGCATCCGGTTGCTGGTAACGGCCGCTGACACATTTGGGTTGTTTTTGCCGGGTAACAATTTGCCAGGATTTTTCTTCCCCGGTTTTGGCGACATAGTTGATATCAAACATGTTCAACCAGCGTTCGGCGGTCAGTTTGCGCGCACCTTTAATTTTTACTTTCATTGGGTCATATGGCTTTCAGCGTTGAATGTGGATGTTACCGACCGGATCCCGTGCGTCCACATACAGCCATCAGGACGACGCATCGCCTGTCTTGCCTAGCAAATGTTTCCAGTCTTCTGCCACCATGTCTTGAATTTGCGAAATATCGTCCTCGTTGAGATGGTCAAAGCGCTTCTGGGTCTGCAAATAGTCTTTTACCGGGCGGTCACCTTTATAATTCAGGGTATAGCGGATGCCGTCTTCGATTTCGTAGAGCGGAAATAAATTGGTCTGCACGGCCAGTCGCGCGATTTTGACAGACATGTCCGAAGGAGCGCCCCATCCGGTGGCACAGGAAGCAAAAATATGAATAAATCGCGCACCGCCTTTACGCTCCTTGGCTTTTTTAAACTTCGCCGTGAAATCTTCCGGAAAGGCAATGCTGGCGGTGGCGGCATAAGGAATCCGATGGGCGGCCATGGTTTCGATGATATTTTTTTTACGTGTCTTTTTCCAGTTCTGGCCGGGTGTGGTGGTGGTGCGCACACCATACGGGGTTGAAGAACTTCTTTGCACGCCGGTATTCATATAGGCTTCATTGTCGTAGCAGACAAAAATACAATCCTCATTGCGTTCAACGGCGCCGCTTAGAGACTGAAAACCAATATCAAATGTGCCCCCGTCACCGGCCCATGAAACGACGGTCGTTTCGGTGTCGCCTTTAAGGTCCAAAGCAGCCCGCACACCGCTGGCCGCTGCACCGGCGGTGGCAAAGGCCGTATGCAGGACGGGGATCTTTACAGCGGATTGCGGGTAAGGTCCCACAATAATTGAGGCGCAGCTGGCCGGGATGACCATGATGGTTTTTTCACCTAAAACTTGCAGCGCAAACTTTAATGCGATAGCGGCACCGCAACCGGGACATCCCAGATGGCCCGGCTTAAAATCGGCTTGTTCGGTCATGCTGCGGTGTGCCATGATTTTACCGTTTCCGGATCGAGTCCGATCCATATGTTGTCTGCCGGCGGGTGGTCATTATTTTTGGTTTGCCAGTAAATATCCTCAATGGTTTGCGGGGTAACATCACGTCCCCCCAGACCGGCCACATAGCCAAATATCTGCGGCGGCGATTCGGCGGCGTACATGGCAGCGCGGATTTCCTGAGCAAATATTCCCGAAGCCCCAAATGAGCAGTTGCGATCGACCACGGCCACTTTTTGTCTGCCGTTCAGGATCTGTCTGAATGTGTCAATGGGAAAGGGACGAAACATTTTTAATTTGAGCACGCCGACGCGTTCGCCTGCTGTGCGCAGGCGGTCCACTACCTGGCGGCAGGTACTGACGGTCGTGCCGGCAGTTACAAAAATGACGTCAGCATCTTCGCAATGAACGGCCTCAGCCAGGCGGGGATGTCGGCCGAAGATGCCGCTAAAATCTTCGGCAATGCGTTTGATCCTTTCCGGAACCTGCTGCATGGCCATTTGAATATTATAGCGCATTTCCATGTAGGCCTGCGGAGGTACAAATTGATTCAAAGCAGCGGGATTGGCCGTATCGAGTTGAAAGCGCGGCGACAATGGTGGTAAAAAGGCATCCACCGCTTTTTGATCGGGGATATCAATGGGCTCGTAAGTATGGGATAAAAAGAAGGCGTCTAAGACAACCATGACGGGCAAGTTGACCGACTCGGCCAGTCGGTAAGCCACCAGCGTTGTGTCGAGCACATCTTGGCTGTCTTCGCAATACAGCTGAATCCAACCGGTATCCCGCTGGCTGAGGCTGTCGGTTTGATCGAGCCAGATATTCCAGCCCGGTCCCAGCGCGCGATTGACATCCGCCATAACGATGGGCAGGCGGGCACCCGATGCCCAGTGTAACAATTCATGCATGTAGGCCAGACCATGGGAAGATGAGGCAGTGAAGGTGCGAACACCACTGCTGGCGGCCCCGATGATAGCAGCCATGGCCGAATGCTCGCTTTCGACACAGATAAAACGGGCGTCTAAAGTCCCATTGGCACAATACTCCGAGATCATCTCAACAATATGGGTTTGCGGTGTAATCGGATAAGCGGCAATCACTTGAACCTTTGCCAATCGAACGGCTTCTGATACCGCCTGGCTGCCTTCAGTGACCTGCTTCATACGCCTTCCTCCTTCAACGCCATGGCATTCCGGGGGCATTCCGCCACGCACAGACCGCAGCCCTTACAATAATCTAGATTGATACTGCGCCGCTCATCTTCCAGCAAAACCGACATGTCGGGGCAATACAAGCGGCAAAAGTCGCATGCATTGCAGATGCCGCAATTAAAGCACCGTCGGGATTCCGCCAGTGCGGCCGCTTCTGAAAGCACCGATTCAACCGGCGAAAACGACTGAATTCGATCTTCAGCCGACACGACGGGGGCAACAACCCGCGCCGCGCTTTTGAAATAATGGGTGTTGATTTCACCGGCAGATACGATATGCGGATTGCGGTCTTTACGCGCCATGCCCATATACATCGCCATGGAGACAGACGGCCCAGAGCCCACCTGACAACCGGCGATGGCCTTTTTGATCGCGTCCCAACCGGAATTAAAACAGCTATCCAGCGCAATGGCAGCCTGTTTGCCGGATGCAATGGCATCGCTTACGCTTTTGGTGTGATTGGTAAGGTCGCCGCCGTATACCATTGGTAATTGACCATTAATCAGATGGCAATGGCTCAGACTTATGCGTGAATAGTCTCCTTGCGGTACGTGATGCCATGTTTCTGACGGTTCAGCACCTATGGCGGTAAAAATATGATTGACCTGAAGGGTTTCAATGTCATTGCCGTCCGGCACAACCCGGGGCCGCCCGTTAATATCCGTGGCGCTGATTTTCATTTTCTGCAACGTCATCGAAAATAGCGGCTCTTGGTTTGGTGTGTCGCTGGCAAGGTCTGCAATATCTATCGGCGCCAACAGCGTTTTGAGTTTGACACCTTCTGCTAGGGCCATTTCCACTTCGGGATCAAAAGCCGGCATATCCTGTCGTCGCCGGCGGTAGACAATCATCGGCTCAACACCTAGTCGCACCAGAGTACGCGCCACATCAACCGCAGTGTTTCCGCCGCCGATAATGGCGGCTTCCCCCGTTAAAAAGACGTTTTTGTCTGCGCGTAGACGGTTTAAAAGCTGCAATCCGTCCTCGGC
Organism: Desulfobacterales bacterium; assembly: GCA_050124655.1. Taxonomy (GTDB): domain Bacteria; phylum Desulfobacterota; class Desulfobacteria; order Desulfobacterales; family JAHEIW01; genus JAHEIW01. Next base: position 19,565 of record JASFEV010000015.1, on the reverse strand, counting down.
CATGTGCGCGCCATTAATTTTAAGATCAATCGATCGACCATATCCGCAGCCGATGAAAAGCGCATCATACTGAGTTTTAAAGCCTTCTAGCATGTCGGTGGTAACCGGCGTGCGGCAATGAAGGGTTACGCCCAGGCCCTCGATACGACTGATTTCCTTTTCGAGCACGTTTTGCGGCAGACGATAAGCGGGAATGCCCCAGCGCATAATACCCCCGGGTGCGGCTGAGGCCTCGTAAACATCGCAATGATAGCCCAGCAGAGATAAAAAATAAGCTGCTGCCAAACCCGCCGGGCCCGCACCGGCAATGGCCACATTTTTATCATTGGCCGGCAAGGGTTTAACGGCAATAGCGGATGTTTGGGCCAGCTGTGTGTCGGCAATAAATCTTTCCAGATGATGAATGGCCACCGGCTCGTCCAGTTGGCCGCGATTGCACGCATTTTCACAATGATGGTAGCAGACACGCCCACAAATCGCCGGAAAGGGATTTTCGATTAAAATCGTTTGCCAGGCTTCTGCGATTAAATTCTGGGTCGCCAGGTGCTCGATGCGGGCAATATCCTGCCCCAGGGGGCAGGCGGCGCTGCACGGAGCGGTTTTTTCATCATATAACGGATGGACATAGCGCCAGGAACCGGTTTTATTGAGTTCCGTTGAGACTGAAGAATGGGGCAGGAATAAAGGAATTTTATGATCCGAATTCTTATAATCTGTCATATTCACGTTACCTTTGCATAAAGCTTGATACAAACCCGGCTCAAGGCTCACGGCGAAAGGCACAAGGTCAGATAATTGTTAGGTTGGCAGCAGATGACTATTTATACCCTGAGCCTTACGCCTTGTACCGTTTGCCTGTTTCTTTTCTGCTAAAATGTATGCGTCGGCCTAAACGTTTCTTTTGACCTTTAAAATTTATATCACCTTTCCCCTCAATGTGACCTGTTCATAAGCCTTTTGGGCAGCCTGGACATTATGGCTCCGTTGGGTGGTGATTTCAGCTTGAATGGCTTCTGTAATAGTGCTTAGAGGCGGACTGTTCATCATTTTTGCAAACGCACCAATCATGGCGGTGTTGATAATGGGATGCGTGCGGGTTCCCAGACCGCAGTCGATGGCTATTTGGGTTGCATCGACCCACGCAAGGCGAAAGCCTTTGTATGTCTCCAGTTTGAGCGGAGGCCCCGCTATGTTTAATAAGATCCAGCCACCCGGCTTAAGGCCCTTGGTGACATCCACGTTCTGAAGCAGTTTGGCGTCCTGGACGACCACATGATCAGGTGTGTACACGTTGTTGCGCGCCAGGATTTTTTGTTTATCCAGTCTCAAATACGCCTCAACCGGTGCGCCCCTTCTTTCGACGCCGAACAACGGAAAGGTTTGCACATCATAGCCGGCTCTGAAAAAGGCTTTGGCCAGCAGGATCGAGGCCACCACTGTGCCCTGACCGCCGCGACCATGAAACCGAATTTCTTGCATATGTCGTCCCTTTCAACGCACTCACAACGCTTAACGCTGAGCGAAGCGACCCTCATATTATATTAAATCCGTATCCGTGTCAAAGCACCGTACCGGTTAGGCCGAGAACCCAAACCGAGGCCCAACCTGCTGATTAAATGATAATTAATGGCATAAAACGGGCTAAAGTGATGGGCCGGATGTGCCGATATTAGAGATACCTGGATCTTGCATGAATTTGCTTGATAATAAGTGAGAATTTTATCAAATTTCATTATAACAGGTTCTTCCAAGACGATCGTACAACCCTTATTTTTAAAATTCAAAACGAACGCTGATTTGCAAGGGGTAAAGATGGCCAGTTCATTTCGTCGTAGGGACATAGCCGGTTTAAATTCAGATCATGTTGAAAAGCGTTCCGGCGTAGATCGGCGCACCCAGCAGTTTCCGAAATTAAAATATCTGCTCTTTTCCGGCAGAAGGGCAAAAGCCCGCCGCAAAGAAGATTTGCACCATACATTTTATTTTGATCGCTACAGTTCAAGCTTATTTGCGGCGATTGTTGCCATCCTGCTGCTGAGTGTTCTTGACGCCCTGTTGACTCTGCATTTGATCGGGCAAGGCTCAACCGAACTCAATCCCGTCATGTCCTATTTCCTTGAGCACGGTCCTTTTGTGTTTATGGGGGCCAAGTATTTTCTGACGTGTTTCGGGGTTATTATTCTGTTGTTATTCAGAAATGTATTGCTAAAAAGATCGGTTACCCACGCTCAGAACCTCTTCTCTTACATTATCGCTGCTTTTACCAGCGTCATTGTTTGGGAGCTGTACCTAATCTTTTTTGTGGTGTCTTAACAGCCTCACACAAACCCGCAAAGATTTACCACGAAAGCACGAAATAACGAAAACACGAAAAATAAATACATTTCGTACTTTCGTGTTTTCGTGGTTGTTTTATTCCGATATGCATATTTTGGGGCAATGCTTGACATTTATGGAGTTAAGACTATTATATGCGGGAATTATGCTTTAAAGGAGTTCTAAATGCCGATTTACGAATATCAATGCAAGGCCTGTTGTCATTGTTTTGAAGCACTGATGTTGTCTTCCAAGGACCCGGAGCCCAAATGCCCGGAGTGCCAATGCGGGGATGTTGAAAAGCTGATATCGGCAGGGTGTATCAGGGCTCAGGGCATTGCATCCGGCTCAGGCGGTTTTGAGGCGCCCGCCTGCAAACCCTCCGGCTGAGGAATTTAATTCGTCTTTCCTCAGTTTGAGGAAAATATAAGGCCAAAACACCCTTCGCTTGTTAATGCTATTAGGTGCCAAGGTCCTCGGCCTGCAAAAAAAAAGATTTGACCCAATCAAGCCAAGTCCCATAAGTTTGTTATCAGATTCCAGCGAATGATATCGATATGCCCGGTCGCCTATAAATTGTTGCAGCGGTTAAATGGCACCCCTTTCCATCGTATGGTTCCCTAATATGAAGGTGCCGGCCCGATGATACGTGTGCTCCTACTTCAACTCCCGGTACCGCGCCTAAACTACGGTGTACATACCGGCAATATTCCCCTGGGCGCAGCCTGTCTCAAACAGGCCGCCCGGCATGTTTCCGGCGTACAAGTTGATATTTTGCCTGAAAGCATCGCCGCTTATCTGGGCGATGCCGCCTTGCTTGACATCATCCTCAAGCAAAAGCCTGATATCATTGGTTTTACGGTGTATTGCTGGAATCTGGAACGATCGCTTTATTTTGCCCAGAAGCTAAAGGAACGCTATGCGCCCCGCATTGTTTTTGGCGGCCCTGAAATCACCCCGGACAATCGAATGGCTGTTTCAGATGCGGTCGATTTTTATGTCTATGGTGAAGGCGAGTCTATATTCCTCAAACTTCTTCAGGACCCGACAACCTGGGGGAAAAAAAGTGCGATGGAACCGGCCGGGGCGCTATTTAGAAAAAGTATGAGCCCCTACTTGCAAAATTTATTGGAGCCCGAAATTGAAAATGTGATGCTGCTCGAAACCCAGCGAGGATGCCCTTACCGCTGCGGATACTGCTACTATAATAAATCGCATGTTGGTTTGTCTTTTGCCGATGAAAGCCATTTGCTTCAAGGCGTCCGATGGGCGCTTGATCATCATGTTAAAGAGCTGTATCTGCTGGATCCTTCCCTGAATGTGCATCCCGGACTTAAACAGATGTTGAAAAAAATCAGCAAGATAAACAAAGATCAGCATCTTGAAATCATTAGTGAAATTCGAGCAGAAAGCATTGATGCCGAACTGGCCGATCTGTTTGCAGCCGCGGGATTTTCATGGTTTGAAATCGGCCTGCAAACGACCAATCCCCAGGCACTCAGAATTATGAACCGACCCACGCGACTGAAACGATTTGCGCGGGGAGCACAACTGTTAAAGCAAAACGGCATCACACCGGCCATTGATTTGATTGTCGGCCTGCCCGGTGATGATTTGCAGGGTGTAAGCCGTTCTGTTGAATATGTGGCTGAAAATTATTTGGCTGATGATATTCAGGTTTTCCCCCTGCTGGTGTTACCGGGGACCGATTTTCGTCTAAACAGCACCGAGCTGGGGCTGTGTTTTGAGAAAACACCGCCGTATACGCTGGTAGAAAGTGATACGTTTTCTGCTGAAGATCTATTGCTGGCATTTGATCATGCCGAAGTGCGTTTCGATGTGGTTTTTTACCCCATGCCGGATCTAGACATTTCCTGGAGGTCTGGCCAGGAACGATCGCCGGTGCAGCCCGAAGATATCTTCGTTGAAATGGCAGATGAATTGTATATCAACAAGCTTCAATTACATGCCGAACGATCCTTGGCGGAACTCACAGCCAAGGCAACGCGGCTGACTCAGCCCTATCAGGTGTTTATCCATCCCCCGCTGGTGGATCTGGAATTTATCAAAAAGGCCCTTAAGGTTTTAACCGCGGCCAATCCGTTTACGCCATTTGAGATGGTTTTCTTAGAGCCCGAGAAGGTGCCGCATAGCAAATCCCTTCTGTCGGCAGTCAGGCTTCAGCGGCCTCATTTTCTGGATCAGGATTTGCGCTATCTTTTCCCCACTGAAGGCAACCGCGCCGTCCTGTTTACCCTGGTTTCACAGGACGCCACAGCGAGATTCAACCGGGATATGGAACGTCAGGTATTCTGGTGGAAAAAGCCGCAGTTTCCGCAAATGGCGGATCTTTTAGGGCTATCTGAATGGGATGGTATTCTAATTGATGTTGCCGGGGCAGATGGTGAAATTGAAGCCTGGCAGGAGCGTTTTGTCGGACACGCTGAAAATATTCCGTTTATCAGTTTTGCAGATGTACGACTCCAAAGACGCTGGCTGATGTTGACGATGCCGGATGATTATGCGGCTAAAGCCCTTAACTGGGTCTGATTCCATTATTTTGGATTTCGTGTATCTCTAAAATGAAGAATCAGCTTGAAGATCAAATCAACGTCATGAGCGCGACTAAAATTACGATTAAACTCATTAGGCCGAAGGTAATCATCATTTGCATTTTAATGGAAAAGAAATCATCATGCGTTCCCTGCAATGAACGCTTGACCGCAGCAGCAATCGATTCTAATTCATGCCGATGCAGCCCCGTTACCTCCTGCAAAGCAGCAAGCGTATGTTGTGTCTTTGCCAAATGCTGTCTTTCCTGCCGCATTAGGTCCGCGCGTTCAAAGGCGCGTCGGCGAATTTCTTTTTGGATCTTTGCTTCCAATCGACTATTCATTGACCCTCCTTTAAAAAACAGCCAGCAACCCCTTTTAAATCGTTTAATTGCCCCTACTCTACAACAATGCTTAACCTAAATAAGCATTGTAATCTACGCCACACGTCTATAACATAAGCGCATTTCTTTAGTTAACAACCGGTCTCTGCCAATCCGCAGAGAACAATCTGCTGTTTATCTTTCAGTCAAATAAACTGTTTAGACATATCGATTGATACCTTTCTGTCACTTAAGGGCCAATGAATGAGTTTGAGGAAAGTCCGTAGGCATTTACAAAAAGAGCGCCAATCGGCTATTCAAAGGTTTAAAAAGCAAAAGCGTTTAAATCTGATGGCCTCCCCCGGTAGACATGGATTCATTATCGTGCTCGATCGTTTAAAACCTCTCTTCAATATCGGCAAAATTTTTAGAAGCGCAGATGCTTTCGGTGCTGCGGAAATCCATTTGATCGCAACCGATTTTTTTGATCCAGCCCCGGCCAAAGGATCCTTTAAGTGGGTGCCGGCGAAATTCCACCAGAATTTTGCAAGTTGTTATGCGGAATTAGTTGATCGTGGCTATACCCTGTATATGCTGGAAGCATCCTGCGGCGAAGATCTTGCATGCGTAAACCTGCCTGAAAAAAGTGCGTTTATCTTCGGCAACGAAGAATTTGGGCATCAGTTTAATGCAGATGGCTATCCTAAAATCAATTCGCTCAAGATTCACCAGGTGGGCAAAGTGGAGAGTTTGAATGTGAGCGTTGCGGCGTCTATAGTAATGTATGAATACAATCGTCAGCACAGAAGTGGCTAAGACAATATTGCGGTTAGTTTCATGGTTCACCGAAACGGACAGGTTATCCCGTTGAGCCCGTTTTCCCGTTCTCACCTCATCTGAATTAAAGCAAAATATTTTTTCGGGCTCAACCGGCTAACGGGCCAACCGGCAAACCAATTTGTGGAGCAAATTTTACAGTTCGATGGATTCGCCGGGATTCAGGACGGTTACTTGGGTAGCGGTTTCTTTTTTTACCCGTTCGGCCCAGGCGTGCGGATCCTGCTTAATCACATCAAAGGTGTCATAGTGAATGGGAACCACCTGTTGGGGTTCGATCAGTTTGACGGCACGAAGCGCATCATCCGGGCCCATGGTAAAATTGTCGCCAATCGGTAAGATCGCCAAATCAATGCCTTCCTCACCGATCAGCTTCATATCATAGAAGAGGCCGGTGTCACAGGCGTGATAGATTTTTTTGTCCGCAACATACAATAAAAATCCACACGGGTTTCCACCATATGACCCATCCGGCAGGGCTGATCCGTGATGGGCGATGGTCAGCTTGACCCTGCCCCAAGGATAATCAAAACCGCCGCCAATATGCTGCGGATGCGTGTTCTCGACGCCCTGATTAACCAGCCAGCTCTGAATCTCATAATTGGAGATGACTGTGGCCTGTGTCCGCTTGGCAATGTCAATGGTGTCTCCCAGATGATCGCCGTGGCCGTGCGATACCAGGATATAATCGGTTTGGATTTCATCGGCTTTGCCGGATGCCAGGGGATTGTCGCTGAGAAAAGGATCGATCAGCAAACGGGTTTGCTCGGTTTCGATGAGAAAACAGGCATGACTAAACCAGGTAATTTTGACAGCCATCTTCCCCCCTAAAGGTTATTGTGATGGTTACAAGAACTTTTCGATTTTGGCCCCGGTCCGAAGACTTTGGATGTAAGCAGTGGTCTCTGTATCCATCTTTTGATTTTTCAGATGCTCGGAGAGCCGCTCTTTAACATCGGCATAGGCTAACTTTTGGGCGGGTTTTTTATCAACGACTTTAATCAGGTGATATCCGAATCGGGTTTCAACGATGTCACTGGTCTCGTTGGGTTTTAAGTTAAAGGCCGCCTCTTCAAAGGGTTTGACCATCTGACCGCGCCTAAAATAACCCAAATCGCCACCTTGCGGGCCACTGGGCCCTTCGGAATAGGTTTTGGCAAGGGTTGCAAAATCTTCCCCTTCATTCGCTTTTTTCTGGACCGATTCAATTTTTTTGCGAGCCTCATCTTTTTGCGCCTGGGGTGCATTGGAATCCACTTTGATCAAGATATGGCTGGCCTTGACCTGCTCAGGCTGTTGAAAAAGCTGCGGATTGGCATCGTAGTAGGATTTAACCTCCTCATCACCGATTTTTATCTTAGTCGTCACTTCCTGGTCGAGCAGCTGCTGAATGGCCATGCCGCGTTCAATCTGGTTTTTTACATCTGATACGGTCAGGTCCATTTCGCCCAACAGTTTTTTGAATTCATCTTCGCTGGGATACCGTTGCTTAATCTGTTGAAATTGATCGGATACCTCTTTGGGGTCGACTTTAATTCCTTTTTTCTTGCTTTCCTGATAGAGCAATTCGCGGTCAATGAGGCTATCCAGCACCTGGTTTTTCATCATCCCCATTTGAGCCTCGGGAACCTGCTGCCCGCGCATGTTTGCCCGTTTGATGAAAAAATCAAGTTCACGATCAAAGTCGTCTTTGCTGATTGGAACACCGTTGACAACCGCCGCTTTACCGGCAGGTGCTTTTTTTTCTTCTGCCGGAGCCTGGGCTGCTACCAGTATAAGAGCCAGGACCATAACTATCAGAATGATCGGCCGGATCTGGAAAGAAATCATCTGGTGGTTCTCCTTTGAGTTTGGGTAAAAAAAAAGACCCCGAAGAGCCCCTTCTTTAAAGGAAATAGGAAATTATTCAATTAAAAAAATGTACTCTGAGATTCACAGGGCTCTCGTTATCTTGTGTCCCTGTTCGATGACATATTACGGTTATTATAAAACACTGCCCGTATATTTTCAACCGTTGCCGGTTGTCGATGCCAAAAAAAATACTGGACTTCAATTACGGACCGCCCGCCTTTCACGTTTGAGTCGAATCCTTCAGGCTAGCGGACCATCAAAAACGCGTAGCGATTCATTTCCTGGTTAAGCCTTGCATCGGAATCAAAAGTACTCGAAATCGGAATATATTTATTACAATTTTGTGGCCTTGGCGGTCGTTTTATTTCACTTTTGTCATATATATCCCATCTCATAGACAGCTATTAATTCGCCAATATTCTGTAATTAATCATTTTTCACAATATTTTGATTCACGCTAGCATGTGGCATTGAAATTGCGACTGATGGCTTAATCAGACAAACATGTGGTCATAAGAAACCGACCGTAAGCCCCAAGCGAGGCGCTCTGATGAACCGAGAAATAAAAAATTTCAAGAAGGTCTCTTCGGAACCTGAACCCATTGACGAAACCCGCTGCGATTACTGCCAGCGACATTTGTCGTCTGCTGCTGAGTTGATTCGGGGCGAAAAGCTCACGATTTGCGAATCCTGCTACCGCAGTTTCTTAAATCCCGGCCGGAACTGCTGCATGCAGGATATGGCTTAATCGCCCAATAACCAAAACTTGCTTTAAACAAATAAGACGTCGTGATGATCGCGCGGGATGGTCACCGCATCCGCAAGATCAGACATGCCCTGCCTGCATGTTTTCTCCTCGCACTTGCCCGCTAGCCCACCCCTTTCACCCTTCGACCGTGCCGACCGGACATCAGTCGCTATGTTAACCACATGGCCGGTCTTAATCATGTGCCTTACTCAGAGAATCCCTCATCATCGGGGCAATCCGTAACCCCGGCCATCCATCTGGAAAATGCGATTGTCAGCAAGAGCCCTGTATTGACCCATTCTGTTGAGTATGAAATAATACGCAAAGAACAATTAACGCCTTGTCTTTTCATCGTATTGACCAGGAGGACGCGCCATGAAACCTCAGGATTACATCAACCTGGAAGATGAGCTCGGTGCCCATAATTACAAGCCACTGGATGTGGTTTTGCAGCGCGGTGAGGGCATCTGGGTCTGGGATGTCACGGGCAAAAAGTATATGGACTGCCTGTCAGCCTATTCAGCGGTTAATCAGGGCCATTGCCACCCAAAGATCATGGGGACTATGATCGAACAAGCACAGAGTTTGACCCTCACATCACGGGCCTTTCGCAACAATCAACTGGGCCTGTTGTATAAAGAGCTCTGTGAATTAACCCATTCCCACAAAGTACTGCCGATGAACAGTGGTGCCGAGGCCGTGGAAACGGTTATCAAGGCCGTTCGTAAGTGGGGCTATCAGGTAAAAGGGGTCGCTGAAAATAAAGCTGAAATCATCGTGTGTGAGAATAATTTTCACGGCCGCACGATCACCATCGTTGGCTTCAGCACCGATAAACCCTCGCGGGAAAACTTTGGTCCCTTTGCTCCTGGTTTTAAAATTATTCCTTTTGGCGACAGTGATGCCCTCGAAGCGGCGATCACGCCGAACACGGTGGCTTTTCTGGCGGAGCCCATTCAGGGTGAAGCCGGCGTGATTATCCCACCCGATGGTTATTTGCGCAAAGCCCGATCCATCTGTTCGCAAAACAATGTTGTTATGATCCTGGATGAAATTCAAACGGGCCTGGGGCGCACCGGCAAATTGTTGGCTGAAGAACACGAGGAAATTGAAGCCGATCTGACGCTGATCGGCAAAGCACTTTCAGGCGGTTTTTACCCCATTTCAGCGGTGCTATCCAACAAGGAAGTTATGGATGTATTGCGTCCTGGTGAGCACGGCAGCACCTTTGGCGGCAATCCATTGGCCTGCGCCATAGCACGGACAGCGCTCAAGGTTTTAGTCGAAGAGGGTATGATTGAAAATGCCGCCAGGATGGGGGATTATTTTCTATCGAATCTTGCCAACATCAAGGCACCGCACATCAAATCGGTGCGGGGCCGGGGGCTTATGCTGGCTGTTGAATTGACGGACGACGCCGGCGGTGCCCGCCAATATTGTGAGCAATTAATGGCCAAGGGTCTGCTCTGCAAAGAGACCCATGAAAACACGATACGATTTGCCCCCCCGTTGGTGATCAGTCGGGAGGAAATCGACTGGGCCCTGGAGCGCATCGAGTCGGTCCTCAGCCAACCCAATTGATGCCGGTCATGTCATTTTCCTAAAACAAAAATGGGTTGGTCCCGCCAATAAGCGGGATTAAGCCCGTTGAGCCTGTTGAAAATGGAATGCTGTCTGATTTTATTTTTAACTGGCAACCGGCAAACGGGCTAACGGGCAACGGGCTCAACCCTGATGTACGCGAGCATTTTGAGGCGGCTTATAACGCAGCCATCAGGCATTAGATAGGGCTTTGAAAACAATTTTATATGGAACAATAGAGGAATCCGCAGATGGCCTTCGGGTAAAAAAAGGTGGATTTGGGGGGCATGGTGCAACCGCAGTCACAGACACGTTTGACATCCTCAATACAAACGTCATTGGTCAGAATCGCCATTTGCGCTTGGCCCCTCATGACAGTGGTCATACACTTTGTAAAATTGCGCTCGTATTCAATTTTATCGGACGTGTTTTGTTTTTTACCCGGGATGCCCAGGATCTCATCAATAATAAAATAGTGCGCCACCGTCAGATCCAGTTGTTTTATCTGCTCCGGGAAATTCCATTTCAACCCCGGGAAAGCTTCCGGTTTCAACCGGACTGCGTACGCATTTTCCTCAAAAATAAGCCCGAATGTCCAGGGTTTGCCCAGAATAAATTCGCTAATGTCGCCCGGGTCTGCCACGAGCTTGATCTTAAAATTCTTTTCAAATTTTTTCATAATGGTGGATTCGTCAAAATTTGGCAGACCTTTGATGAGTCGATGGGTGGGCAGTATGCGCAGGTCATTCGCTTCAGTGTTGGTTAACCACATCAGGTGATAATTGTAGCCCTCATTGCCTGTATGAGTTGGATTTTCGATCATTTGCTGCTTCATGTACGCCAGAGAACCGGCGTAGCGGTGATGGCCGTCAGCCAGAATGATCTGCTCGTCTTTAAGATGGTCTACAAATTGAGCAATGATGGTTTCATCCTGGATAATTCCCATGGCATCGACAACCCCTTGGTAATTCTCTGCTTTGCAAATCGGCTTCTGAATGCAGGCATCCATATACGGCTCCAGCTTAAATAAAGCATCTGTGTAAAGCCCGTGTGTTGGACTGGCGTTCATGCGGGTTTCAGCCAGCAGCTCAACCTGTCCACCGACGGCATCATCCATGGTGTTTTCGTGTCTTAAAATAATGTTGTCCTCCCATTCATGGATTCTGATCTTGCAGATAAAACCTTTACGACAATACGGTTGGGGGTCGGACGGTAAAGAGAAATATTGATAATAGACATAGATGCCGGGAACGTTATCCTGTATGATAACTTTTTGCTTCTTCCATTGTGCTAAGGCAGCTGCCGCATTTTGGGCTGGTTGGTCTCCACGCGGGATAGACAGATGAATACTGTTCAGTGGATTGCCATACAGGACGTCTCGCTGTTTTTCAGATGCGACATCAAACAGCGGTGAGGTCAGCTCCTCAATATGTTTTACCAAAGATGGGCGATAACGCCATGCTCTGAAGGATTTAATTTCGGCCATGGTGCAACTCCGGATTGACGGGCACTGCTGGAATTCGCCTGAATTCGGCCTGGCATTATACGTCTGAATCGTTTGAGATTCAAGCATCAAAATCAGTCGCCATGATTGGCCCACCGCTTTAGACCTTTTTAGACGAATAAGATCGGAGTGGGTCGGGTGAATTAATAAGGGATTCAACTAACCATTTGATTTGTAAAATAGAGTAAAGATAAGTCAAATAGAGTAAAGATGAGTCAAACAAAGGCGGGGCGTATGCTATTTTGTGCTTAGCGTTTTAAATTGTGAATCGATATTATGATAGATCTCGGTAGGCTTCTCTCAAGTCCATCACCGTTCTTCGCTGAATAAAAGAGAGCCGGCGCCGGTCAAATCCGCTGCGGCGTTCAGTGCGTATTCTTCTTTCCGGTCCGATGTAAAAACCATTCTTTTTTCGACGATCTAAGCCTGATCTCGTCCCCCAATTGTCGTGAATGTACTTAATTGCCGGGACTGCTTCGCGCAACGGTTTCAGTCTTGCGTCCATTTCTTCACCATCGGGCTAAAATTAAGCCGTTAAATTGTAACTTCCTTTTTCTCTTGACAGCCTAATATTTGGAGGGAATTGTGCGAATAGAGGGTAAAAAAGGCCATTGTCCGCTACACGGTTTCAATATCGGACTATGCGGAGCGAATCAACATTTTTTTGATTTATTAACTGAATTAAAATTTGGCAATTTTAATGGGATTTAAATGATTCAATTAATGCATCAAATAATGATTTTAATTCATTTATGTTTGTGATGGCTCAGTTCGCACGGGACAAATGGGGTAGGTGAAGGGCTCAATTGAAGATGTCCATACGGCTGCAGGTAAACGAGTTTAATGGCCCGATAGTCCTGAAAGTTCTGCAATTTCCGCCATCATGCGCTTAACCAGTGAATCCGCAGCCAGAGTAGGTCCGGCATGATAGGCTTTGCCGAAGTTGATGCGAACGCGGATTCGCCGTCCGCCGCTGTAATTGATGCCGACAGGAATAAAGGGTAGCGTCAGGCGCGAAAGCACAAATTTGACAATTCCGATCTGCCCGGGTCCCATTCTATCACGGAAATACGTACCCTCCGGAAAGATGACCATGCCTTCTCCTGCTTTAAGCAAGGCGATTGCAGCCCGCAAAAAACGCCGGCTTTCAAGGGGCCGCTGGCGGTTCAAGGGAATGCCACCCATAACCGAGATAAACCAGTTGTTCAGGTTATTTTGAAAAAGTTCATATTTGGCGATATAGTAAAGCGGTCGGGGCGCGGCAATACTGACCAACGGAATGTCCTCCCAGCGCTGGTGTTTGACGAGCAGAATAAATGCACTGTCGCGGGGCAGATTTTGTGTGCCCTTGACTTTAAGGCGAAAAAAAGGCAGCAGCAACATCCTGGCCACAAACCTTATGATCCTGCAAAGGTTTTCTTTTCGCCCCGGCAGGTGCTGCGGCAGCCTTTTGTTATGTCGGAGCGGCGATGGGTTTTCGGCAACTGCGCCTTTTTTTTTGCTGGGTTTTTGACCGGGACGCATCAATCCAACACTTTGGCAAGCGCCTGGGCGCATTTCACTTTGTTGGCATCGGAGCCTTCCAAATGGAGGATCTTATTTTCCAGGTCAATGTCAACCAATTGGCAGCCGTGCTGTTCAACGGTATTTTTGACAATCGTTATCAGGTGCGCTTCATTTAGTTCTGAGGTCATGGATTTTGTCCTTAAAAAATTTCAGCAATAGTTGGCTTATCAAAATTTCTCTGATTTCTAACATAACCATTCTTAAATGATGATCTTGGGTAAAATAGAATTCAAATCAGGGATGTCAATTGTTTTTTCTTGCCCTGCCGTTGCTAATCGATGGTGGCGGATGGAAACTGCGGCAATGCATATCAGATGCGGGCAAGGGTTAGCAAGTGCTTCAGGAATAGCTGCTAAAGAAATGGTGGTTTGCCGGATGCCTTAAAGCGGATCTGCGCTTGAAATCGGATCGATCTATTCTTATATACATGTAGAATTTAAATTAAAAAAGGTTGAGCCCGTTACCCGTTTGCCCGTTGGCCAGTACCAAAGCAAAAACAAGGTATGATTCCTTTCAGAACGGACGCGCAAGTAAATCCATCGATGCACAGAAAGAAAATGATATGGAAAATTGGATACCATTTGCTGAAGGCGAATATATCGTCGATCAGGCGCTGATCATTGCAGCCGACGAGCGAGCGGTTGCCATTGAGAATGCGGTTATTGAAATATTTGAGACAGCCCAAGGGCAGCGCCATCTGACAGGCAGCGGCCGCATCCAAAATATTCTGCTGGTGGAGCTGCTTGAGGACAGCGATGATCTGGATCTCATTCTGGATCTGGGAGACGAGTTTCAATACCGGCTCAAAAAACCGGAGTTTCAGTCCGGCAAGTTCTTTGCCCCGGATGCCAAATCCTCAATTCAGTTCAGACCTTCAGAGCCTTGGGAACAAATTCCTTCCGCTGATTTTGAGAAGCTGATGTCCCGCGTCAACAGAATCGATTAGAAGCTAACCGTCTAATAACCGCGTTTCGGATCAACCACATTTAGCAAAGGTTGGCCGCTCTGGCTGCGCCGGTAATTTTCGATGATTTGCGGCGCCACGGCTTTGGAAAAGGTGATGCTGGAGATATGGGGTGTGACTGTGATTTTGGGATGCTCCCAGAAGGGATGGTCCGGAGGTAGGGGCTCGACCTTAAATACATCCAGACAGGCACCGGACAGCTGATCGGCATCCAGAGCCGCCAGTAGATCGTCTTCAATCAGATGCGCTCCTCGGGCCACGTTGATCACATAGGCGCCGGTGGGCAGCCGATTGAATGTTTTCCGGCTTAATATGCCCTTTGTGAGCGGTGTCAAAGGCAGCATGCAGATCAAGATGCGGGTTTGGGATAAGAAATCATCCAGGGCTTCTGCCCCGGCGAGGCAGTCGACACCTTCGATGGTTTTGGGTGTTTTACTCCACCCGCTCACCGGAAAACCCAAGGTGATCAGTTTGCTGGCGGCATCCTTGCCCAACTGGCCCATACCCATAATACCGATTCGCATATCAGCAGCCAGGAGGGGTATCCGGGGCTGCCATTTTTTTTGAGATTGATCGGTCCGATAGACAGCAAACTGGCGGCAATAGTTAAGAACCGCTAAAGCCACATATTCGCTCATAGATTGGGCCATGGAACGCTCCACCACCCGGGTAATCGGCACCCCTACCGGCAGATCCGAATCGGCCAGGAGGTGATCAATCCCGGCCCCTAAAGACGCGATGCATTTCAGATGCCTATATTTTTTAAACTCTCCGGGTGGGTGGTTCCAGCTGAGGGCAAATTCGATATCATCTGCATTACCGGTATCGGGCCAGACCCGAATGTCGATTGCCGGCCCCAACCGGCTAAGATGTTTCACCCAAGAGGACACTTTGGTATCCGGTGCGATGATTATTAACGCCATATTCGATACTCCCTTTTCTGCAATTCATGAACAGGATTCAGCAGCCGGCTTTCTATAATTTGCCGCTGGCTTATTGCTGCTGGCTCCTGGCTAATGATTCAGAACTTCATGCCAGAGGCCAGAAGCCAGAGGCCAGAAGCAAAAGATGCTGAAACATGAGCACGGAGCTTTTATTTAATATCTGCCTCAGCTGCTTTTTAGAAGGTCATCAAACCGATCCCGGCTTTGCACCAGCGCCTGGCGGTCTTCTGAAAATATTTCCAGAGTGGCTGTTTCGTCGTACCCACAGTTTTTGATAGCGCGCGCAATTTTGGCAAAATTAATGCTGCCGCTGCCCAGCGGGAGATGATCGTCGCGTTGTCCCAAATTATCACTGATGTGCAGATGACCGATGCGGTGGCCGAATTTTTCGATAAATTCCAAAATGCGCTGGCCTTTTTGAGTGCCGATGTTAGCATGTCCGGTGTCCAGGGTCAGTTTAAGATCCGGAAAGCGCTCCATGATGTCAATAAAATCATCCGGCTCAACAAAAGCCCGGCATCGGGGAAACATGTTCTCAAGACATACACAGAGCCCCAGTTTTTGCGCGTGCTGGATGATGGTTGCCAGACTGTTGTTCGCATGGGCCAGCGCCGTCTCTATCACATATATGCCCAGCCCTCCAATGTGACCGGGGTGCAGGACGACCTTCTGCGCCCCCAGCTCAGCGGCAACTTCGAGCGACTGAAACATCTCCTGTACGGATGCGTGGCGAATGCTGTCGGTCAGGTCGGCTGTGGATACAAAGGTCGGCAAATGGCAAATGATGGACATCTTGCGGGATTGGAGATCATTGATGATTGTTTGCCTCTGTTGCCGCACAATCGTGTAATGCGCCTGGGGTGGGTCCAAGCTTAATTCCAGATAATCAAATCCCAGGGCGCCAATCTCTGCCAGCTCATCGGCGACCGACTTGATTGGAAAATTCATTGCACCGTATTGCATGGCTGCCTGTCTCCAGTTCGGATGAGGACCCTATTGACCGATGACAGATCACGGGCACCTGCATATTTAGCCTTCGCGGTAATCTAAGAAATTCCAGTTGGATAAATCTGATATAATTCTCACCACGAAGAACACGAAGATCGCAAAGGGAAAACACACAATTTTACTTTTATCATTTCGTGTCCTTCGTGCCCTTCGTGGTTATGCTTGCCTCACTTGCGCTTTCTACATAACCATATTAGCCTTTAAATCGCCGGATGGCAAAGGCGGTCGGATCGATATGGGGCTTGCGCCCCGTGATAATTTCGGACACCAGCTTTCCGGTGCTGGTTGCCATGGACAACCCCTGCATCCCATGGCCGGTGGCGACCACCAGATTGTGGTGATGCGGGGCGCGATCGATGATCGGTAGATCATCGTAAACCATGGGGCGCATGCCGACCCACTCTTCCATCTCCGGCTCACCGACGGGTCCTTTTAAATATTCTGCTGCTGCGGCGGTCAGATTTTTAATCCGCCGGGTAAAAAGATCGAAATTAAAGCCTGAAAATTCCATGGTGCCGCCCAGGCGAAATCCGCTTTTCCAGGGTGTCGCGGCAACGCTTAATTCATTAAAATAGCAGGGGATAGCCGGGCACACCGCCGGCCGGGGCATGGTAAGGCTGTACCCTTTTCCAGGCTGCACCGGAAGTTTCAGTTTTAACTGCCGGGTTAGCTGCGGTGTCCAGGCACCGGTAGCTAGAACATACATGGCAGCCGAATAGCTACCGTTGGCTGTTTGAGCGTTTTGAACGTGTTGGTCACCGGCAATCAAAGCTTCCAAACGGCAGTTTTCTTCGACGGCAACACCCATTTTCAGCAGGATACGGTGCCAGGCCGAGAGAAGCTTATCGGGACGCAGGTGACTGTCTTTTTTGTGGAGCCAGGCGCCGTAGATGTCATTGCCAAGCGCTGGCTCCAGGTCAAAGAGCTCACCTCCGATGAGTGAAACCGCCTCCAATCCATACGGTTTCAACAGGTTGTTTGTTTGACCGTATTTTTGCATTTCAGACGGTGATTTAAACACCATCAGGACCCCTTTTTCCTCCCAATCACATTCAATCTGCTCCTCTTTGAGCAGTGTCTCAAGCAGGGATATAGAATGGGAGCAGATTGCTGCCTTGGCTTTGATGGCGTGGTGCAGATGGGCGGCGTTGCATTTTCGGGCGAAGTTGAAAAGCCACATAAAACGCTTCATATCGGAAGACAGCTTAATATAGAGGGGTGAACGTCCCTGCAGCCAGCGTTTTGCTTCCTGCCGGATGGTGCCCGGGGCGCACAGGGGGAGCAGGTGACTGATAAAAAGGAGACCACAGTTTCCGTATGAGGCAGCGGTGTCGGCACCGACCGTATTCTGTTCTATCAGACGGACCTTCTGACCGGCTTTTGCCAGGTAATAGGCGCAGGCGAGACCGATGATTCCGCCACCGATGATCAGAGCATCGCTGTGATTTTTCATGAACGCTTTTTCTCCTGCCGTTTGGAATTTTCAACCATATGAAAATGGGACCGCCGTGTCAACTCAGACTGGGGACCGGTGCGGCTGGTGCAAATTTATCCTGATGAATCAGCGTGAAAAATGAATTGCATCATGTTATTTAGATATGTGCTTTTAGAGGTGACGAATGGTCAAAAGACGTTTATATTGTGTTCATTAAAATTGTGGCGTATGCATGAGAAAAGCGTTCGGCTCAGACCGCAAACCGACACGCCGGGTGACGGCGCTTGAAAAGCGCATCACCCGGATGACAGATGCCGTTAATCCTTAAAGATGCAAACCGGCAAACGGCTGTCTTCAGATTCGGAAAAGATGCATTTTATTGAAAAACATCTGCAACTATTTCTTTTGCTCTACATGCTGATCGGTGGCTTCTTCTTTTATCTGATGAGTGTAACCGTTGATACCATCTTCGTTCCCACCATCGATCAGCCGGATGGATTTTGCGAAGAATGGACCGAAAGAGCCTTTCGATGGCACCGTGCACAGGATTGTGTCAAATTTAAAAACAACCTTGAAGAGCTCAAATATAAGCATAACAAACGGATGGAGAAACGCTCAGACCGCAAGGTCCTTTTCCTCTTTTTACTGGCCACCGGCGTCACATACTTGTTGATGGTCCTGCGACCAGCGCTTTTTTTCGAAAAGGGCAACTACCTGAGATACACCACCGGAATCATCGCCACTGCAATCTTAATGGGGGTCGTGCTGGGATTCATGATGCCCATTATTTACCAGGCGTTGCTGCCGGCCCCCTCGGATTGGCTTCCACAAGAATTTATGGAAATTCGAAGGGCGCGAATCGAGTTGATTCTAAATGAGATAGCAGAGCGGGTTCAGCTGGCATCACAGGAAGGAAAAGGGCCGTAGAAGGATTGGTTTTAACGAGGACCGATAAATGAACGCTTGTCCTCCATGAGTTCAATCGCCTGTTGCATTCTGCGATCATCCAATGGAAACACGGGATTTCTAAAATTTTCGGCAAAAGCTTCTTGCTGCGATTCATTTACCCGTCTGGACAGAGGCGTGTAATATAAAGCCATTTTCATATTGTTTCTGTCTTCATAGGTCTTCAGCTTGATTTTCGTTTTTTTAGATTTCCATTGATAGGTGGTTTGTTGCGCGGGCCTGCCCATGGAGATTCTGGGCACACCAAATTTGCTGTTAAAACCTCTTCTGAGATGGCTGAATACCTCGAGGGTTTGAATATTGATATACACGGCGAAAAATTTATTGCTGTAGGAGCCGTAAAGCACATCCTGTATTTTGACGTCCTCAATGGTGAAAATACGCTCCGGATTGGCAAAATAAGTGACATTTAAATTTTCGGCAACCTTTTTAAACCCGCTAAGCTCTGACAGGTTGGCTTGCCATTCGATTCCAAAGAAACCGTCCTGCAGTTCTGCAGCAGATACATTGGTGCCTATCATTACATAGATAACCGTTAGCAATATAAAATAGATTGGCTTGCGCATCGCGGTACCCTGATCAATGTATTTAAGATAAGTCCTTTCGCTGGTGCCCAAGGTATCCCCTTTCAGATCATTAGTCAACAACACCGCATCATTTACACCATTTTCATGCCGATCCTGAGCAGCCCTGCGTAGGATTTATGGTTTGAGCAGTTTTTTCTTGGCGATGACAAATTCATCGAGGGTGATAAGATTCTTTTCAAGCATCTGGGCCAGTCTGTCGAGTTCTCTAATTTGGGCGGTATCCGGGTCTTCCAGCTGATGTCGCGGATTGTAGGCTTGATTTTCAATTGCTTTTGGGCCACCCGGCTGACCGATCTTCAGCGATGCCACCCCGCCTAAAAAGCGAACCTCGACACTTCTGTTCTTAAATACAGCGGATTCTTCAATATCTTTAAGTGTCTGTT
>JASFEV010000014.1:0-28521 GCA_050124655.1 Desulfobacterales bacterium | reverse complement strand
AAGTGTTCCACCCTGGTTTTCCATGGCATCGATGGCGTTGTTGATCAAATTAAAAAAGACTTGCTGCAGTTCGGATACGGAGGCCCGGATCGATGGAAGATTCTGCGCGACTTCGGTGTTTATCTGCACCAAACTGTATTTCGTCCGTTGGGATGAAAGTGCCACCATTTCCTCTATCACTGTTTCTATTTTGACATCCTGAGCGGTGCTATCGGTCTGGCGGGCAAAGCTCAGTAATTTGTGGGTAATCTCCTTACAGCGCTTTCCCTGGGTTTGAATCTGTTTGATAGACCTTTCGAATTCGGATCGATCTTCACTTTTGTCAAAAACGACATCTTCCATCAAATCTCCCATCCAGCCGGCTTCTTCCACCATGATAGCGACAGGATTGTTGATTTCATGAGCAATGCCGGCAGCTAATTCGCCCACAGAGGCCAGTTTGCTGGCCTCAACGACTTTTTTGCTCATCAGCTGCTTTTCAGAATCTGCTCTGGCAACCCGTCTGACAACCGCACTGGAAAGGGTTAACGCCATGATAATGATAGCGACCAGTCCGAAAAACATCAGGACGGTGGTTAGTAAAAATGTTTTGCTCAGATCGGCAAATGCATCCGCCATTCGTTGCTGGTACACAAGCAACCAATCTCCGTTTTTAATCGGAGCCGCAATATAGATGTTTTTATTCTGATTGCTGTCCGATTTGACCGATACCTGGGGCTCACCGGATATGGTCGGTGATTGGGCCAGAAACCCATTGTATATTGCTTTACTGGCGTCAACCTCGATCGAAGGCCTTAAAATCGGAGTGGTTTGCAATTCTCCTCTTTTGTTCAGAATAAATGCAAAGCCGGTTTCACCCAGACGGATGTTTTCTACCAGGTTTGTAAATCTGACAAAGTCGACCGTTGCGCGCAAAATCCAATCGCCCTCCTGGTGGCTGTTGCGCACGGCGATGATAAAGTGCGGCAAGCCCCGGAGCCCCAAAAAAACATCGCTGATAAAAATTTTGCTTTGAATGGATTTACGAAACCAATCGGCATCGGCATAATCGGCCCTGGCCAGTTTAAAAGGCCCCGCATAGGCTGTTTGCATGCCGTCGGCATTTATTACGCCCAAGTCAACAAAATCCTTGCCAAAATTTTTCTGGAGGATGGAAAGGCGCTCCTGCAGGAAGGATTCATCCTCTAATTTATCCCGGCCGTAGCCAGCCGTTAAAGAGGTTATATCGCCGATTTTTTCCTGTAAAAAATAATCGATATTTCGCGAATGGCTATGAACCAGTTCACGCAGGTGATCGAATACTTTTTCATGATAGGAGGTGCGGAATTGGTAATAAATAGTGCTGCTGACGAGGATCAGCGGGATAACGGAAACAATGATGATAATCAGGATGATGTTCCGGTTCAACGAGCGGATATAATGATCGTTCAATTGTGTATTTTCAGTCATGTTCGATACGCACCGTTACCCAATATTCGCATTCTATAAATATGTCGCATAATCGCGCGCTTTAGCGATCACATTTTTCCATCTTCCATCGGTTGCTCGTCGCCTCAGCATTTAATCCTGAATTCAAAGCCATTAAACGCACTGCTCCCACACCCATTCAACGATCACCGCCTGTTCGGGTCGCTTGAATACTTTGGTGGACGGCGCATCGGCCTCCATTTTTTCCATTTTTAGATTGCTCTGATCCGGGCCTTTTGGAGATCTATTTACGATCATCATCCAAGCGGATTAAAGACTTAAGAATGCCCATGGGGCTGGACCCCATGCTCAGCATTTCGATCTCCTCCATTCGCTTTTTGTCGTGTTCAAACTTTTTCCGAAGCCTTGTTTCATATGCATCTTTTAGCACTTCCAGAAGCTTTTCAAAGTCGTAGGGCTTCTCCAGGTAAGAGTGCGCACCCAGCTTCGTCGCCTCCACCGCCGAATCAATACCACCGTAGCCCGTCAGTATGACCACCTCTAAAAATTTATGCTTCTTTTTTAAAATCCCAAGAAGCTCCATACCATCCATGCCCGGCATTTTCATGTCCAAAATAGCGACGTCAAACTCCATCTTTTTTGCAGCCTTAACGGCGAGCTTGCCCTCCGTGGCTGTGGTAATATCAAAATCCCGCTTTCCGAGCCTTTTTGCCAGGGAGTTTAAAAAATCCTCTTCATCATCAACGAGCAAAAGTTTTACCTTCTTGTTTTCATCCGACATGAGAATAACCTCCTATGATAAATATTTATATGTGAATCTTGCGCAAATGGATCTTCTCCTGCATGAAACCAATTGATTTACTTGCCCGTGCAAAGCATCAGGTTGGGCCGGCAAATCCTATGCCAAAATATGACATTCTGAAATCTTTATAAATTTTTAGATAACTGCATCAAGTCAAAACTGCCTATTCGGGTTTTATACCCGGTCTGTATCATCGACTCACCGTGCGGCTGCAACATTTTTAACGTTCATCAACGGGGTTTGAATGATCCCGTAATACATCAATTTAAACCGGTATTTTTGTTTCCTTTTAAACCAAATCTACATGGATTTCAATACTTAACTCATCATTTGTATCCATCTTTGTATCGGTCTCGGGCAGAGTGATAGAGACCTTGATCAAGCTGCAAAAGGAACAACGATCGGTGGCATCCGGGCATTGCCGGATTTGGCCTGCAAATTTCCCGAGCATGATTTGAGCGCTTTTGTGCCCCAAGTTTTCAAGATTGAATGCAACGAGCTTAGCTCTTTACAAAAGCCACAAAGCAGCGGAAAAGAGTTTTTGAAATGGTTTTTATCTGGATAATAAAATAAATTATGACATAATGGGCTAAGCGCAAATTCAAATTTGAGCCCATGGGCAACTGTGTGGTAATGGCTGTTCTATTGCAACGCTGCCTATATCATATAAAGAGTGCATCCGCCAAAGTCGGACTGATCATTCATTCCACTGCTATCAAAGATTGAATGGGAAAACGCTCCAAGCCCTCAGTTGAATGTCGAAAAAAAGAAGGGATACTGACAATGCTATAAAATCGCGGCTTCCCTATGATGGCAGGATTATCATTTCTCATTTGGACAATTGGATTGTCGAGACAAAGATTTGATTGAATTCAAGTCCTAATTGAGCGAAACTTGTGTCAAGGGGGGTAATCAGGTGATCTTTATATCGTTTGCCTTGCGTTCATTATAAGAACAGTAACTATGATGCAAATAGCGATGTCTTTTGTAGGTTAGTGGTATATTAACAGCATTCTGTCAACCACAAATTAAATAGGAGGCATCAATGAAAAGCATCAATAAGCAGATTCAGGGTGAAGAACTATTTGTTGGTATCGATCAAGGTGGTAGTTTGCTAACCATTTATAGAAATCTTGGTAAATGCTGATAATGGCTATGACAGACAGATATCAATCACTTGATTGCACCGGTATTTTAGCACCGCAGAATTTGCATTTCACCGGTTTGCTTTTTTGGTCTAATGAAACATTATTCACCTTTTTGCATGCTGGGCATGTTCGTTTATGTTTAAGAAAATTTCGGAGAATTGCCGAGATAAAGAATGGGTTCAAATTCTTAACTCCTCATAAACACTTCGTATTCTATTAACTAATCAGCCGCACGGCTTTTTGCGCCGACTGGATTAGCCTGTTCGGTCATTTTTTGATCAAAGATATCGACATCAAGTCCCATTGCCTTGGCACGTTCCTTCCATTGTTTCCGTGCTAGAGCACGCATGTCTTCAACATCGTCTGTTTCATCCATAATTTCCATACCCATAAGCGTTTCGATTAAATCCTCTAATGTCACCAGCCCATCCGTCGCTCCATGCTCATTGACGACTATAGCGATGTGCTGGCGATCCTTAAGAAACCGCTCAAATAATGCTGTCAACGATACCGAATGCGGAATAGCAAGTATTTCACGCTTCAATGAATTGAGTTTTTCATCGCCTCGCTTCTGCGTGGCATTAATCAGAACATCCTCTTTAAGAACAAAACCAGTTATTTCATCGATACGCGTCGTGTAGAGCGGCAGACGAGAAAAAGGGGTTTGGGTAATTTGTTCCATCGAATCGATAATCTTCATGTCCTCGGGTAATGAGGAGATTACAGTACGTGGTGTCATAATATCGTCCACTTTTAGCGACTCGAATCGGAAGATGTTTCGGATAAGCCTTGATTCCTTATCGCGAATATGTCCCGTCTCTACACCTACCTGAGCCATGGCGATGAATTCGTCTCTACTGAAAATGTGAACTTCTTTTCCATGTGACATAAACTTTGTCAGCCTCTCCGAAATCCACACAATTGGATAAAGGACTACAATCAGAGTGTTTACAAAATATGAAATTGGACCTACAAGTATTGACCAGTAGATGGCACCTAAAGTTTTAGGCACAATTTCGGAAAGGAAAAGGATCAAGAGCGTCATGACAGCCGAAAACAGGCCAAACCATGCGCTTCCAAATACAACTGTCGATTTGGCCCCGGCACCGATCGCACCAACTGTATGCGCAATTGTGTTTAGTGTCAAAATGGCCGCAAGTGATCGGTCTACATTATCTTGTCGCAGTCGTTTCAAAAGCGCCGCATGCTTAGGCCGCCTTTCTTTCTGCCCTTCGATATATGAAGGTGTAATGCTTAAGAGTACCGACTCCGCCACTGAACAGAGAAATGAAAAGATCAATGCCAGCAGCACATAAATTATCAACAGCAGACCATCAGCGTTCATATTTTCAATGCTTCTTTTGTGAGAACCTTATACGCCAGCGGTTTGAAACGAGATAGTCAATACCAGAACTAAAGAATAAAGGAGCTATTAGAAACTGGGAAAACCGAAGGTAGAAGCGGACGTAATATGGTACAGTGCGGTAGCGGTTCTGCTCAGATTTTAGTCCGTTTAATATTTGATACACGGTATCAAGAATTTGTGAAAACCACAAGATGTATCTCGTTTAATTTGGATGAGTTGTGTTATGTTTAATACACATTATATTAGGCGCGACCCTCCGAGCTTCTATTAGGATCGCTTTAATTATCTTATGATCCTATATTATTGCTGCCCGGGGTACTTCCAATTGGGCACCACATTCTGAATTTTGACATCTCTGAAGATAGCGATTATGCCACCGTTTTCAACAGTAAATTCTTTTGCTTCTTTGATCGAGTTGAATGGCAGTGCCTCGTAACCCATTGGCCCAAAAACCTTTTTTGAACCAATTACATAAAATGCTGTGCGACCACTAATCCACATGCCAGTATTGCGATCAACAACCCAAATCAGCAGCGGATCTATGGGCGAGTCAATGTACAGATCTTGTCTCCCGAAAAAAGCGAACAAACATTGCGTTGAACAAAAATGGATAGTTCGGTCCTCTTTTGTTTTTATCTGGCATTTTCCATATGGGTAACGTTTCGGGTGCATTTCACATACCGGGCACCTATCGTTCTCTGTAGGTTCGACAATCTTACCTTTTTTCAGCCTACGAGCATTGATTATCTGGTTTTCTTTTCCCACATTCGTCTTTGCGGCTTGAAGGGCTTCGGTATAATCAAATATCTTACCACCGCAGTTTTGTGCAAAACTCTCCGCTTTAGATTTATCAGCAAATACAATCTTCGAAACTGGGCTCATGGTTCCAGCAGCAGTGGACCCGATAACAATAAAGGCCTTACCTGACAAAATTGTCTTTTCGGGCTGATGGTATATGGTAAGCATGACGTTGGTTGGTTCCTGACCTGATTTGATAATCCAATCAGCCAGGCAATGAAAGGAACAGACCTGGGATACATTTTTGATTTCATCAAATGTAATCCACGTGCGTGCCCACATAGGACGTACCATCCCGCAAACGGGGCATTGTCCATGGTACTGGCTTTTGGGTGGCATGAAAGGATGCTGCGCCTCACAATCCACCCCTATAGCATCATTTGTAAATAGAGTCATCGCTATGGGCGCTAAAGATAGAGAGTACATAAATTGACGACGATTAAACAATCTCATTCAGAATTCCTTTCTTCTCATATCGGTAAACACATCCAATTTGCAGTGTTTCATTTCTTGACGATGTTTTTAACGATTTCATAAAGATCAATTGGGCTCCTTTGGTTTTGTTATGCAATTTATTTCAACGTCAAATCGGAAGATGCTGAAAACCTTTTTCTTTTCAGCTCCACAAGGAGCGTTTTGCTGCTCAGGTTATATTGAGTCGTTTTGAGAAGCAATAAATTTAATGACAAGTTAATCAAGCCGTATGCGGGAATGCGCCGATTTGTCGACAAAGTTAACTAGTTTAACCACACTCCGTATCGCAGCCGCCAGTAAAGGGCCGGCAAAGCCGATAACAGCAGAAAGACGACAGTCGATCCTAAAATCCGCATACTGGCTCTTCGTATCCTTTGCTCTACAACCGCCTTGAGCTCCGCTGCCGGACGGGACAGCTGCGGCAGCCAGAGCACCACAATGGCTTCGAAGGCCATCAGGGTCAGGGCGCCAAATAGAGCGTAGCCTACCATTCGATATTCTAAGAGAAACAGACACCAGGGACAATGATGCTGCAGAACCCCGTAATGGTATGCTGCAAAATGGTGCACTAGTGTGACGGCTGCAACCGGAATCCATAAAGCACAAATGACAACCAGCAATACACGCCTTGGACCGTATAACGGGGATACGGTCCTGAAAGTCAGCGTGGCCATAAACAATAGTGCGCCGGCACCGACCAGAAAGCCCGCCAACCAGAAGTTGTCTGGCAGACCCGCCGCGCTGCGCGCCTGCTGCAACGAGCGGAACTGATCGTAGACAAGTGCACAGCAACTGACCGGCTGCTCAACATTAACTTGCATCACGGCGGTAAATGTCTCGTACAGGGCGGGAAAATAGGCCGGTAAAGCGACCAACAACAGACGGGCTCCCGTTTGGGTCAGGGGTGCATCCGGTCTAGTGGCGTCGATTCGGTGAACAGCCAACCAAATAAATAAAACGGCCAGCGCCAGCAGCCTGAAAAACAGAGCTCGGTTGCCAGATTCTCCCAAGGCCTGCATGACGCCGGTTCCGCACATGGCGCCTGGAACCACACTGGGCAAAATGTTGGTAATGCCAACCATAAACAAGACGGTAGAGAAGAACAACAGTCCCAGAATCCATTGTCCAAAAAGGTTGACGGCCTCAGCATGGATCTCGAGCGTAAGTTGCTTTCTGTTAAATTCAGCCGGGTTCCAGTAAACCACAATCTGGAAGGCCTTTATGCCGACAGCCAGTGCGAGCAGACCCCCGATGAAATCGGTGATCAAAATAGTCAGCGGCAGGGGGTGGAAGAGCATAAATTTCCTTATCTGGTGCCAGCTAATTGAGATTGTATCTCAACCAACATTGGGAGGTTTGGATCGTTCGAAAACTGAAAACTTGAACTGACTCAAGAAATCCTGTCTATTTATATCGTTACTTGCGCCATCACGTGAGGTCTTTTTAATTTTAATTATCCTGTTTCATACAACCCGCGAAAGCTTGCCATCAGCCAACCGAAAATGCGCATCGATTGCATCCGATGCTTCAACCCTTGGATCATGGGCCACGATGATTACAGTGGTCATTTTTTTTTTGGCTTCGACCAGGCGTCGAATAATCATCGCGGCACTGGCATTATCCTGATGGGCCGTCGGCTCGTCGACAAAGATATATTTCGGACGATTAACCAGTGCCCGGGCAAGATTAATACGCTGGCGCTGGCCGCCGGAGAGAAACTGAATCTTTTCGCCAGCCAGCGCAGCCAAATCCAGTTCGGTGAGGGCCTGCCGGCCCAATCGACGCAACTCACGGATGTTCCGACATAGCGGGATCAGGGGCACAAGTACATTTTCTAAAGCCGTCAGATCTTCGATAAGATGGTGATGCTGAAAAGCAATGCCCACACGTCGCCGCCAGCGACTTCGGTGGATACCCGTCCAGCGCGAAACGGGCTGACCATCGACCAGCACCTGTCCTGATGAGGGGCGCAACAATCCGGCCAGAATATGTAGCAGGCTGGTTTTACCGACACCGGTGGGCCCAGATATCAGATTCATGCTGCTGCCATTGAATACAACCTTGATATCGTTTAGAATGCATAAAGTCTGTCTGTTATACCGCCGTCTCTCAAGGCTAACATGCTGGCATTCGATAGCTGCTGACATTTATGGGCCGTCTCCTTCAAAACAGGTATGAGTGTCGGCGGTGGCGACTTTCAGAACCGGCACCAACGTTGCAATCAGATACGGTAACAGCGTAAGGGCGGCTATCTGAAGGAGCGTCAACAAGGTGCCGCCCATATTCAGGTAGAGCGCCGGTGCCCGGCCCTGCCACCCAAACAGCAAAATCCCGGGCCATTGCACACCGGGGGAGAAGACGGACGCGTAAGCAATCAGCATTCCCAGACATACGGCCGGCAAACCGATAAACAGAGCTCGAAAGAGGAAGTGCCGCACGATATCCGCAGTGGTCCAGCCGAACGCTTTCAGCAGGCCAACCTCAAAGCGGCTCCCTAATTGCTCTCTGATTGTTGCCGCCACCAGCAAGCAGATGGCCACGAGTGCTGGTATTGTGGCAATGATAGCGATGCCGCCACGCCGAGCATAGGATCCTGAAAGAAATTTGAGATTTTCGCTGCGGGTGGTAATTCTGACCGGCCATGGCAATGCTTCTGCCAGATCGGGAATAATGGCGGTCTCCTCTCCGGCATGAAACACATCGATGGCAATGTCACTGGCATAGCCATCGGGAAGTCCAAGCAACCTGCGTGCATCCAGCGGATTCAGCACGACTAAATCATGGCTTGCCATTGCAGATTTGGGGTTGATAACCCCGTCTATTTGAAATGTTTGCGTTGTTTGCCCGTTCAGGGTCAATTGGCTAACTGTAGAGCCTGTGGCAGCGCCAGGGCCAATCAACACTTTACCTCGTTTGGGATGGGCAGGGGTGGCGGAATGATCACCGGATGGTGTCGATATTGCAGTAACGACGGTTAGGGGACCTTTGGGACCGCCAACCACTCCCCATATCCTGGTATAGGCCCGCAGCACACCGGGCACGCTGCCGACAGCGTTAAGGCTTTGTTCCACCGGCACAGGCTCCCATCCGGTGGGATCTATTTTACGTATGACCAGCGAAGGTGAATCCGCGAGAATGCTGGTAGCCGCGCCGGTCAAACCCTGCACCAGAAGCAGAGCTGTGGCTGGGATTGCTGTAATCAATGTCAGGGCGGCTGTCAACAGAAACCACTCTAGAGGACGGCGCATGACATCGCGAACCGACCATATCAACCTTGAATCTGACATGGGATTTTTCATTCGGTCTCGCTCAATCCGGTTTGCCTTTCTTCAGGCGCTTTTGTTGAAGAGAAATACCGGGAAGGCCGCTGGGGAAACACCAGTCCGGCATCCGGATTTTCCATCGATAGCCGGGGATCATAACGCAGGTCGACATTCGGCAGGCGCCCTTCTGAACGGCGAATATTTTGCCCTGCCGGCACAAGGGCGATGGTGTGCACGCCATACTGCCGGACAAATTGCCGGCAAGCCGCTGCCGCATCCGGTCGAAAAAGCCTGATTCCTGCTACCAGAGAAAGTGTCAGCAGACAAAAAATTGTTGCACCTGCCAACAGAATTTCCGCCTGGGTCAAACAGTCGTTTGGAAGCCTTGATTTAAGATTGTTTTTCATCTGTCTTTCGCGGATTTGCCGGTCAGAGAAAACCAGAGGTCATCGGTCAACTCATGCAACTGAAAAACCTTACGGCCACCGTGTCGCTTCAAAAATGCGTCTACCGAATGGTTTCCCTGCAACGCCACCATAGCTGGCCCCATGGGACCGATTACATCCGAGCCGGCAATCCAGAAAACATCCTGCGCATCGACCTGCCGCCCGCTGAAATAATCCCTTACGACTGCCAGCGAGAACGCTTGCCGGGTGGACTTTAGAAAAATTTCAGGGTGCAGCCAGGCCTTCAACATACAGCCATTGCTGCAAAAATAGTACGTATCTTGATTGGTAAGCCGAATGGCACTCGAAAATTTGGGGTAGCGGATAACCTTCATGCCACATACCGGACAGCGGTCCTGCGAACTTATCTGCATCTTGTTCTCCTTGTCCAGGCCAAGACGGCCCGGTGTCAATCCGCTGCCCGCATTAGCAACGCATGGAGCCATGCCTATTATAATGACTCCCGCTAGAAGATAGAATGCCTGCCGGAATATAGAGTGTCTGGAAATCAAGTGGAAGTATCCTGTAACTTATGAAAAGTCTGCAAATTGCCCTCGCATTCGCTATCTTCTTCGCCTTGGTTCCCTCCGGTCAAGGTAAGGGAAACCTTACTTCAACAATTTGATCTTTTCTCGAAGGACAGATAGACGCAATTCATTTTACCGGTTCCGAATTCTTAGTTTCCAATATCAAATCTTGAAGGAGGGTGCGACCCAGATGCTAAAGAATTAAAACCTGATACTGGAGTATCCCTTCATGGGCTTCCTTTTTTTGTCTATGATTTGGATCACCACCGGGGCTGAACCGCACAATATTATTGTTCGATAGGCGTCGTCAAGTGCCTTGTCTTGAACGATTTGAAATTTACCAATAAAATTCGGGTCGGTACACCAAAGTTGTGTTATGGTGACCCTTATGGAACAGCTCGACATTCTATCCTTATTTTTGCTCGGTCTTTTCGGAACCGGTCACTGTGTCGGCATGTGCGGACCATTGGTGTTTGCTTTTCCCGGGCAAACAGGTCGCTTTGTATCCCACCTACTTTATCATAGCGGTCGCCTCAGCACCTATGCATTGATCGGGCTTTTGATGGGCGGGCTGGGAGCCGGCCTTGCCCGACTTTTTTCCGGTGTCGAGTCAACGTCTTATTTGAAGATACTGGCCCAAATTCAAGTCGCATTTTCACTGTTGGCAGGTGCCTTCCTGATCTTATTCGGTTTAGCACAGCTGGGACTGATAAGAGAACCCAGCTGGATGGCTGTAGCTGTGCCGGAAAAAATTCCGGGATATAAAAAATTAGTCCAGGCCACCTCCGCCAATAGCGGCAACTTGAATATGCTGCTGATTGGATTTGTTATGGGCTTTTTACCTTGCGGACTGTCATTTGCTGCCTTTTCCAAGGCGCTGGCCACAGCAAGCCCTGTAAATGGTGGCTTATGTCTGGTTGCCTTCGGTCTGGGAACGCTGCCGGGATTGTTGTTAATTGGTACTGGTGCTTCACAAATCGCTCGGCGCTACCGAAGAGAATCTGACATCCTGTCCGGGGTACTAATGCTTGGCATGGGAATGATGCTGATAGTAAAAGCTGCCGGAACCTTTACATAGGTAGGGGGTCAACGCATGGTTCATGAGGTGTGAAAATCCATCTCCGGTGAGGACAATTTGAGCATCAGAGCTGCGGAAGGGAACAGCATCTTATAGTACGATTTAATTTAACGGGGGCATAAAATATGTTGCCTAAAAAAGACTGAGTGGATTAAAAGCCTCGAGGCCAACAGTTGGTCGCCCATATTCAGACTGCCATCAAGCAAGTTAAGATTAGCATAAGGGTTTGTTATTCGCCTGAATTTCTGGCAACAGGCGTCATTTTGTACCTGCCCCCTCTTGACCTCGGGGTATTCCAGCCCAATGTTTTGTTCCAATACACTTCATTTGAGAACCAAGAAAATTCTATGACGCCAAGCAACAGACAAAACTGCCCGGACGCCGGGTGGAAATTCGACAACAGCTATACAATGTTGCCGGAGGCTTTCTATGTCCGGCTGAATCCGGTCCCGGTGCGCACACCGAAACTCGTGATTTTTAACGTAGCGCTGGCACAGTTTTTGGGGCTGAATCCCGATGCTCTGAAGGGCGACAAGGGCGCTGCCGTTTTCTCGGGCAACAAAATCCCCGAGGGGGCCGAGCCTCTCGCTCAGGCTTATGCGGGGCATCAATTCGGCTTTTTCACCATGCTTGGCGATGGGCGGGCAATATTATTGGGCGAGCAAATGACGCCGAAAGGTGAGCGCTTCGACATCCAGTACAAGGGGTCAGGCAAGACCCCGTTTTCGCGGCAAGGGGACGGGCGAGCGGCCCTGGGGCCGATGCTTCGGGAATACATTATCAGTGAGGCCCTGCACGCCCTGGACATACCCACGACCCGCAGCCTTGCGGTAGTAACCACAGGTGAACCAGTGTACCGTGAAACCGCCCTGCAGGGGGCGATTCTAACCCGGACGGCGGCCAGCCATATCCGTGTGGGCACTTTCGAGTATGCGGCGGCGAGGGGCAATATCGATGAGCTCCGAGCGCTGGCCGATTACACAATCCGTCGCCACTTTCCTGACCTGACCACGAACGGTAATCCGTATCTTGCCCTGCTTGGGGCCGTCATGGAGCGGCAAGCATCCCTGGTGGCCCGCTGGCTGATGGTTGGATTCATCCACGGCGTCATGAACACGGACAACATGGCCCCTTGCGGTGAAACCATTGATTACGGTCCCTGCGCGTTCATGGACGCCTACGATCCGAATACCGTTTTCAGCTCCATCGATCACAACGGTCGATACGCTTACGCTCGTCAGCCGCAGATCGCCCAGTGGAATCTTGCCCGGTTTGCCGAGACGCTGTTGTCGCTAATTCACGAGGATCCGCAAGAAGCCGTTTTGATGGCAAACGAGGCCATTTCTGGATTTTCCGACACTTTCCGTCATTACTGGCTGGCGGGCATGCGGGCCAAACTGGGACTGTTGAATCAGGAAGCGGATGACGGCGCCCTAGCGGAGGACCTGCTTGATTGCATGCACCGAAACGGGGCGGATTTTACCAACACTTTTCGTGACCTATCATCCGGTTCTCTGCCGGAGGCCTCCGTGTTCCAGTCCCCGGATTTTAAGCAGTGGTTCGAGAGCTGGCAGGCCCGTCTTAAACGGCAACCCGATTCCTGGGAGACAGCCCGCCGGCTCATGTCCACCCACAACCCGGCGGTCATTCCCCGCAACCACCGTGTGGAAGAGGCACTGGAGGCGGCCGTGGATCGGGCCGATTTTACGGTCATGGAAAAACTGCTGGGTATTCTGTCCCGACCCTATCAGGATTTGCCGGAACAGGCCGACTATCACCTGCCACCGCCCCCTTCGGCGCAGCCCTACCGAACCTTTTGCGGGACGTGAGCCCATCGACGTTACCTGTCCGCATTTTTATCTTAGCGATATCAACACCTTGACTTTAGGACAGTGCCTTTTGACCCACTCCGACTTCGCTCTATCTGGCTGTAATGCCTACTCCACCTTTTCAACGGGAAAGTCTGCCCCTTTCCATGCAAATATTCCGCCCGGATAGCGGTAGACGTTCTTATAGCCGAGCTTGACAGCCCACGCGGCACCGTTGTGGCTGCGGGTGCATTTGACAAAACCGCAGTAGATCACGATCGGTTTGTCTTTATCACCGCCCAGTAACGTCTTGAAATCTTCCATGGTCTTGCCGTCGGTTTCCTTGGTGTCCCATTCCTTCATGTCCGGTATGGGGAACAGAAATTGAACCGCGCCGGGTACATGCTGCTTTTTGTAGCTGTCATCGTAGGGCATGGTATCCACGATCAGCATGTCTTTTCCAGAGTCGATCCATTTTTTGAGCTCTTTGGTGGTAACCACATTATAGCCGCCGTGCTGAACTTCACGAACCAGTTTGACCGCACCGGTTTCCTTTTCCACTTCCTTTTCAAACTTATTGTCAAGAAAGGCCCCGGCAGGAGATGCCATCGCGGCCATCAGTCCTAAAACCAGAAACATTTTCAACACAGATTTATACGTACGCATCCTCTTTTCTCCTTTTATTGAATAGTTGATTAACAATAACCATAACGCGAGCCGGCCGTATGGCCCGATACCGGCGCCAACCAAATATAAAAGCGATATGTCAAATAGATAATATAAATGTGTTTTTTTTGTTTTCATAGGATTTGCTGATATCTATCGGTAAGATCAGTTTTTATTGACATGTCAACTTATTTCGTTTAACTACAGATCTTTAGCAGAACAGATGGAGCCGAACCCATCGTTGTGATTCTGGTTTTCAAGATACTGCATAATATGGCCATGAAGGTTCGCGTAAAGCAGCTCCTCGTGGCTTTTGCTTTCAAATGGATTGGTATCGACAATGAAGAGAATCTGTGTCATTGACGGCCAAGGCGGCGGCATTGGCGCTACCTTGATAAAATATATCAAGGAGGCCTATGGTGAATCGATTGAGCTGGTCGGTTTAGGGACCAATGCAATTGCTACTGCTCAGATGCTAAAAGCCGGTGCCAATCGTGGCGCCTCCGGTGAAAATGCCATTGTGTACACTGTAGCCACGGCCGATCTAATCCTGGGTTCCATCTCGATTACATGGGCGAATGCCATGCTTGGAGAAGTAACCCCCAAAATGGCAGAAGCGATCATGTCGTGCGCTGCGATGAAAATCTTATTGCCGCTGACCCAGGAACCGGTAAAACTGGTAGGAGTCGTCGATGAACCGCTGCCGCATATGGTCCAGCGCGCTGTCGATGAGAAAATCAAGGAGGTGTTTGGCGATGTGTGAAGCTAGTGCGTATATATCGCGAGGTGAACGGGAGGAACTTATTCTAAAATCAGTAGACCTTGTGGAACCACGGGATGATGGTGGTTTCTTATTGGTTGACATTTTTGGAACCCAAAAGGTCATCAGGGGTAAACTCAAACAAATAAAATTAGTCGATCATAAAATTATTTTCGAAGATTAAACACTAACTCGGAACTGTTTTTAATGTTCACGCTATTTTTAAAATTCATCAAGTAAAAAGGGTTTTGGACGTTACTTTCGCTTGACAAGATCATTTTCCCATTGATAAAAATGCATAGAACGGGGCAGGAAGCTCCCGCCAACTAACTACCGGTGAGGCAGGTTAAAAGCTGGACTAATCGCCGGATCCGATTCGACATTAACATAGCTGTTTGAACAAAGCCACGAAGGCAGATTCCCGTGAAACGGGAAAACGTTCGTGGCTTTTTTATTTCCCGGGACCGTGCTGAGGATATGATCTGCGGTCTTTCAGGTTTGGATACGGCAAGGAGGTATAAGACCGATGAAAATCTGCTTTTCAATGATGCTAATGGTGCTGTTGTTGGCGGTTTCAGTTATGGATCTCGCTGCACAACGAACCCAAACGATTACCGATGCAGCTGGCCGGCAGGTCACGGTTCCCATCGAGGTCAGCCGTGTGATATGCTCCGGTCCGGGTGCTCTGCGGCTTTTAAGCTACCTGGGAGCCCAAGACCTGATCGTTGCCGTGGACGACATCGAGGTTAAGAGAAGTCGGTTTGACGCCAGGCCATATGCCCTCGCAAATCCACAGTTCAAAGAGCTGCCGATTTTCGGAGAGTTCCGCGGCTTCGACAACCCCGAGCTGATTCTGGCACTTCCCCAACAACCCCAGCTCATTTTCAAGACATTTGCGACTATGGGTCATGATCCCGTTGAGCTACAGGAGAAAACCGGTATCCCCACGGTGATCCTCGAATACGGCAATCTCGGCACCCATCGTGATCGGCTTGCAAACAGCCTGCGGATCATGGGACGGGTTCTCGGCCGGGACGAGCGTGCCGAGCAGGTCATCGCATACTTTGAGGCCGCCATCAATGATTTAAAGACCCGCACAGAGGCTGTCCCCGACACCGAGAGACCCACCTGCTTTGTGGGCGGCATTGCCTACAAGGGGCCGCACGGCTTCAGGTCCACCGAACCGGGCTACCCACCGTTTATGTTTGTAAATGCCGCCAACCTGGCCTACGATAAAACCCTGCTGAACAGTGCCTCGCGCCAGGTCACCGTGGCCAAGGAAAAACTGCTCCAATGGGATCCGGAAGTGCTTTTTCTGGATCTTTCCACCCTGCAACTCAAGGGGGAGGCATCCGGCTTTTGGGAAATCCGCAATGATCCGGCGCTCAAAACCCTGAGTGCCGTGCAAAAGCGGAAAGTTTACGGCGTATTGCCTTACAACTGGTACACGAAAAACTACGGTTCGGTTCTGGCCAACGCTTATTTTATCGGCAAGGTCCTTTATCCCGACCGTTTCAAAGACGTCCAAACGGCCGCCAAGGCCGACGAGATCTACGAATTTCTGGTCGGCAAGCCCGTTTTCAACCAGATGAACGCATACTTTAACAATATGGCTTACAAAGCGGTCTTGGAGTAGCCCATGCATCTGGCAGATGGGCAGATATCCCGAGACTACAGGCGTTACGTCAGCTTCAAGATCGGATTTATGGCTCTGGCCGTTGCAGGCCTGATTGTGGGGCTGGCCGTTTCTTTATCGCTGGGTGCAGCCGGTGTTCCTCTATCCGTGGTGGCCAAAACACTGCTGGGCATCAGCGTTTCCAAACGCTTCGACATGATCGTCTGGAACATTCGTATGCCTCAGGCACTGGCTGCGATCGTGGCTGGAGCGGGTCTGTCGGTAGCGGGCGCCGCCATGCAGTCTATTCTGCGCAATCCCCTGGGGTCGCCGTTTACCCTGGGCATATCCCAAGCTGCGGCTTTTGGCGCGGCTTTTTCGGTCATGATCCTGGGATCGGGCGTCATGCAGAGCACAAACATTGGATCGATTACGATATCGAATCCCTACGTCACCACGGTCCTGGCTTTTATTTTCAGTATGATTGCTGCCGGCGCGATCATACTGGTCTCAAGAGCACGCGGCGCCACACCCGAAGTGATGGTGCTCACGGGTGTCGCCTTGGGTGCGCTGTTCACTGCCGGGACCATGTTTCTGCAGTACTTCGCGGACGACGTCCAGCTTGCGGCCATGGTATTCTGGACATTTGGCGACGTGGCGCGCGCCAGCTGGACCGAGCTGGGACTGCTGGCGGCGGTTACGGGACTTCTTTCGGTGTACTTTCTTTTTCGAAGCTGGGATTACAATGCGATTGACGCCGGCGATGAGACCGCCAAGGGGCTGGGGGTGCGCGTGGAAAGGGTGCGTCTGACCGGCATGCTGGCGGCTTCGATGGTCACGGCGGTGATCGTATCTTTTCTCGGTATCATCGGCTTTGTAGGGCTGGTGGTCCCCCACATGGTTCGCCGGATCATCGGCGGAGACAATCGTTTTTTGATGCCGGCAACGGTAATTTGCGGCGCGCTGTTGCTGCTGGTCTCAGACACGGTCGCCCGGATGATGCTGGCGCCGCATGTATTGCCCGTGTCCGTGCTGACAGCCTTTATGGGTGCGCCGGCGTTTATCTATTTAATCGTACGCGGAGGGAAAAAATGATTCTTGATGTCGCCGGGCTCATCTTTAGCTACAACAGCCGGACCGTGCTCAACGGCATTGAATTCTCCGTAGCCCCGGGGGAACTTTTGGCTGTGCTCGGCCCCAACGGGGTTGGCAAGACAACCCTGCTCAAGTGCATCAACGCCATCCACCGTCCAAAGGCAGGCGCTATTTACGTTGACGACAAGGAGGTGCTCAAACTGTCTCCGATGGAGATAGCCCGCACGGTAGGATACGTGGCCCAGCGCAACGAACCTTCACGCGTGACAGCATTTGATGCCGTGCTCATGGGCCGAAGACCGCATGTGCGATGGGGCGTTTCCAGGCATGACCTGCAAAAGGTCGATGCGGCGTTGAGACAGCTCAATCTCAATGATCTGTCCATGCGGTATGTCGACCAGATGAGCGGCGGCGAATTGCAGAAAGTGGCCATCGCCAGGGCTCTGGTGCAGGAGCCCAGGCTTATACTCCTGGACGAGCCTACTTCCAGCCTGGACCTTAAAAACCAGGTAGAAATTTTGGGTCTTATTCGCCGCGTGGTCACCGAGCACAAACTGGCGTCGGTCATGACCATGCATGATTTGAACACGGCTTTCCGTTATTCGGACAAATGCATATTTTTAAAAAACCGCAAAATTTTCTTCGCCGGTTCCCCGGCGGAGATTGACGCCGGCATCATAGAAGCTGTATACGGATTACCGGTAGATATCTACCGGCAAGATGGCCGCCTGATGGTGGCCCCAAAGATTAAAGAAACGGAGGAAAATCCATGACATACCAAATACCGCAAGAAACCATTAAAAGGGTCATCGACTTTCACGGGCATTCATGCCCGGGTTTGGCCATCGGTATCAGGGCCTCGGAGCTAGCGCGCCGGCAGCTCGGTGATCTATCGGATTCGGAGTTGGTTTGCATCGCCGAAACAGACATGTGCGGGGTCGATGCCGTGCAATACCTGACCGGTTGCACCTTCGGCAAAGGCAACCTGATTCACAGGGACTACGGCAAGATGGCGTTCACCTTTTTTAATCGCAAAGAGGGTCGGGGGTTTCGATGCCTGCTAAAGTCCGGATCAAGAGATGAGATCTACGAGGAAATGTCGGCTCTGCAGCGCAAAATCGCCTGCGGCGAAGCCAGCGACGACGAACAGACGCGCTGCAATGAACTCAGGCGGCAAATGGAGGAACGGCTGATGGCTTCAGATCTCGACGAGCTTTTCGATGTCATGGAACCCAAAGAGCCGATGCCCAGATCGGCCCGCATCCTGGCCAGCCTCATCTGTGAGGCCTGCGGCGAATCCACGATGGAATCCCGAACGCGCCGCTTCGCCGGCAAAACGCTTTGCCAGCCTTGTTTCGACCGGGTGGAGCAAAAAATTTGATTCGGCGGGTTCTCAATGCAATTTCGCCGAAGGAGGGAGTGAAAGGGTGACCGTGTTTACATCTAATCCGATGCCTTTAAATTGTTTCATCAGCCCTTGTAAACAAGACATGGGATTATTAGAGGCTTTACACACATTTTAAATTTTGTGGATGTCTATCCTGCTAAAAGATTTGGATAGCCGATTTTTTTCAGATTAGCGTCCCCTATCTCACGGTTCAAATTTTTTAGACTGCTAAGCCCTATATAAAATAAATTCGAATCCATCCCTAATTGTGTCGTAAGGAAATCTCCAATTTTCATTATGCTGAATTTTTGTTTATTTGTCATTGAGATCCACAATTTGTAAAGCGTTGTGATATATGGTTGGTCTCTGTAAAATTGGCAAAGTTTGTATATTCTCAAAATCACAGGTTGATGTAATTCTGAAATAATGACAAGGTTAACGCAGAAATTATTGATTTCAATGTAGCTCGAATATGATTCAAAGCTTCATGAATGCTACGTATTGCAAAACTGTTCGCGTGGTATTTTACAGCCTGAAAATTTGGAATCACTGAATTTTGGCATAAATTTGCTGAGATGAGAAACTTCTATAGGGAGTAAAGGATTTGAGCCCAATTTTTATATCAACATTTCTCCGTAACCATCTTAGCTTTAAACGCACATGCCCAGCGTGCAAAGGGGAGGCAAACCGTTTCCTTAGGCCAAAAGAAAAATCGGCGAAATGTAAGTTCTGCGGTGCTAAAATACCGGTGCAATCAAATGATTGATATTTGTTTTTTGAAAGGTCGGCATGGCTTTATGTTTTATTTATTGGTATTCGTTCATTGTCCGTTTGAGTAGCGTGGTAATGGTATTTTGATGAAAAGGAGTATCTCCAATGCAATTTGGTTGCAATAACTATCTATGCCGTTAGGAACCCTAACCAAATTCGGTGCAGCTTTAGGGAAAGCCCTTCTTGGAGCATCCCGTGACTTGGCGCCAATCATAACGGTCATCGCTCTGTTTCAGATTCTGGTATTGCGTCAACCCTTCCCAGAGATTTTATCCGTTTTAGCTGGATTGGGATTGGTTACTGTTGGCTTAGCCCTTTTCGTGGTCGGTTTGGACATTGGTCTATTTCCATTGGGCGAAACCCTGGCAGAAGAGTTTGCGCGTAAAGGAAAACTTTTTTGGCTGCTGCTCTTTGCGTTTGGTTTAGGGGCGGGGACAACTGTTGCCGAACCAGCGCTTATAGCCGTAACGCGCGAGGGAGCTAAAGCCGCAGCTGAAGCGGGACTTATTGAAAATATCTCTGCTTCGATAGATCGTTATGCCTTTCATGTTCGCCTGACCGTGGCATTGTCCGTTGGCGCCGCAATCGTTCTTGGGGTGTTGAGAATCCTACGCGGATGGTCTCTGCCGGTATTAATCGTTGGCGGTTACGCGCTGGTTATGCTTATGACCTTGTTTGCGCCGAAGGAAATCGTTGGATTAGCTTATGATTCGGGTGGGGTCACCACCTCTACAGTCACAGTACCACTCGTTACGGCTTTGGGGGTGGGGCTTGCACGCAGCATACGCGGCAGAGACCCCTTGATGGACGGTTTTGGCCTCATCGCCTTGGCGTCCCTTACCCCTATGATTTTCGTCATGCTTTTTGGATTAATCGTAGATTAGGTGATATATGAAAATTCTTTTTGATCCCATGATGCTGTTGATAGCCACGGCCAAAGATGTGCTGCCGGTTCTCGGTTTTTTAATTTTATTTCAAATCCTTGTACTTAAAAGACCAATCCCTCGGCTGGGAAGGATCATTTTTGGTTTCGTCGCAGCTCTTATAGGCATGGCTTGTTTTCTTGGTGGTTTAGATTTGGCTGTTTTCCCAGTTGGCAGAGCCATGGCCCTTCAGCTGGCTGAAGGTGCCCAGAACGGTGATAAGGCGACTTGGATAGCCTATGGGTGGGTCTACCTTTTTGCCTTTTTAGTGGGTTTTTCAACTACAATAGCAGAGCCTTCTCTTATCGCTGTGGCCCATAAAGCGCATGAAGTTTCACGCAAAGCAATTTCATCCTGGGGGCTGCGTATCGCTGTTGCTTTCGGGGTTGCCATTGGTATAACGCTAGGTACTTTTCGAATCGTCACTGGAACGCCGCTTTATCTCTATATTATGGCTGGATATGTAGTGGTAGTCATTCAAACCGTATTTGCGCCTCGAATGATTATACCATTGGCTTATGATTCCGGTGGAGTGACGACATCCACGGTCACCGTTCCCTTGGTTGCAGCCCTTGGCTTGGGGCTGGCATCCAACATTCCGGGTCGAAGCCCAATTTTGGATGGATTTGGTCTCATCGCGTTTGCCAGTGTATTTCCTATCATCAGTGTTTTGGGCTACGCCCAACTGGTTCAGTTGATAGTGCGACAGCGAAACCGTAAAACATAAGAAAATAAAGCCCGACCATAGCAGCAAAGCATTTATACAGAAGGAGTCGGGCGAAAAGTGAGGGTGTGCAATGGCGTATAAATCCATCGTGGCAATGGTTAAGCCAGACTTGACCGACACAGTCATCAAATCGGCAAAAGAGGCAGGCGTTACTGGAGCGACAATCATACCCGCTTCGGGTACGGGCGCTCATGAGGCAAAAACATTTTTCGGCCTTAGCCTGGATATTCGTACTGATGTGGTTATTTTTTTGGTGCGCGATATTATCGTTGAGCCAGTTCTGAC
Organism: Desulfobacterales bacterium; assembly: GCA_050124655.1. Taxonomy (GTDB): domain Bacteria; phylum Desulfobacterota; class Desulfobacteria; order Desulfobacterales; family JAHEIW01; genus JAHEIW01. The sequence continues at coordinate 7,154 of JASFEV010000014.1, read as the reverse complement.
AGCTATTAAAGAGGCAGGTCGATTCAATGAACCTGGCACTGGCATCGCTTTTGTGCTTGCTGTAGAGCAAACAGCTGGTTTTGAAAGTCAATTGTCAAAATCGCAGCGGAGTTAAAAACATTCTTGTGTAATTCTCGAACCGAAAACCGTCAGATTGAAATCGACCATTACCTTTTATCTTCTGCGCTGACCAAACGATACCGGTATTTATATTCTCAATAACTAATCAAAAAAGGGCACAAAAAAAGACCAACAGTACTGTCACTGTGGCCTATCTCGAACTGATCTCCTCGCCCGTCGAGGTTATCTTTTCCCGCTCCGCGTTCAGCAACGTTCAAGAAAATTCTATCTTGTATTATCCCTTTCAGGCCTGCATCCGCATAATCTTTTCATACGCATCAATAGCTTTATTACGAACCTGCATAAACAACTCGAAGGCCACGCTGGATTTCTCCGCTGCAATCATGGTCTGATGAATATTGGCGTGCTTTCCGCTCACCAGACCCTGTATGCTTTCATTTGATTCCTGCTGGAGCTGACTGACTTGATCAAGGTAATTCGTTAGGATTTTACCGAAAGAAGCCGATTCGATTTGTTGTGTCTGTTTGTCGGGAGAGGTGGTTTCCAGCTGTGATTCGGTATAGTTTTGTATTGTGATATCATTCATTGATAGTCATCTACCTTCAGCGATTTTAGCGTCATATCTTTGGCGGTTTCATAAGTTGTGGTTTTTACAACATCTACTCAGATTATCGAAACCATTCAATAATCTGGTCTTTCTGGTTCTGTAAGGATCTCAATCTTAACGAAATTTCTATCGCAGTGGGCGTTGCCCAAAAAGAGAGTGTTTTATTGCGCCCTTTAAATCCCTCATTCATCACAAATATTTTTCAATACCTCAGCCTTAGGTTGTGCAAAATTCAGACCATATTTGAATACAAGCATATACGGATGCGACTGCCACGAATATTGATCCCATGCGAAAATCTGCTCGCTCAATTGTAGCCATGGCACCAATGGAAAGTTCATCTATGTCTCGATTTTCAGGGCCACTGAGTTTGAATCAAAGTATTCTCATCGTCGTGCCCTATATTATTTCCCTTATCGCTATTACTATTATTTGTTTTGCAGTTTCTTATACAGTTTTTATGCGCCAGGAGATTCGATCTCTATAACTTTGGCCATATTTCAGTTATCAGGAGATAAAATTTCGTTTTATATTTTTGATCTTAACAAATTTACAAATTACGGTTATTTGGATAGCTTAAAAACGGTTTATTCATTGAATATTGCCGAACGCATTACACAAGATCCTTAAACTTTACATTCCGGCTATGATGATATAACCTTAGATAATTTCACATCCCTTCAGGTAATCTCTAATATTTTCAAATCCTAGAACTCCAAATATCTTCAACAATTCATAAGGATGAGTGTCCCTTAAAAACGTGTGAGATTGTGCACACATCTGAATTTATTTTAAACCACTTTATTTAGACGTGGCCGTAATAATCCCTATGCGCCACCACCGAATAGGCATAGTCCAACAGGGTGCCCCAGCTAAACACCGGCAGATCGACTTCCCGCTGTATGGCCCGCGCAAACGGTTGCATACCGGTGCATTCCAGTATGAGCGCGGCGATATCCGGATTGGCCTTGCAAACCTCCGTGCACACCCGGATCATGTCTTTTTCCGCCTTGTCGTAATTGGCTTCCGGGCGTTCGGGCCTTTGCTCATGATCCCACAGGTTGGTAAACTCCGGGCAGCCATATTCATCCAAAGCACCGGCAACAATAAAATTGCTGTTCAGATCGATGCCCACATTTTCCAAATGGGTGTCTGTCAGGAACCGCTTTTGAGCGCAAACGATCCCCACCGTTTTTTGGGGTCCGATTACCTGCTGAATAAACGGCACCTGCAGCAAGCTCGACATAAATACCGGTATGTCCACGTAACCGGCGACATCTTTTTGAAAATAGGCAAAATAGCCGCATTCGGCTGCAATGGCCCGACAGCCCATATTTTCAAGCCGCTTGGCCGATTGCTTAATCGGCTCCCGGCAGGGGCTTTTGTCCTCTTCCCAGACCAGCGTGTAGTTGTCGACGCCTTCGGCGATGTCGTATTGAATCGGATACGGAAAGGCGCTGGCATTGCGCACGTCCCCTGGAAAGCCGGGATAGGCATCATCGAGTACGATAATCCCCAGCCCCATGCCATAGCATGCATGTTGTTTGCGGGTTTTAATGGTGTTAATGCCAAAATCGCGATTGCCCTGATGCATGTGACGTCCTCCTTTTTTGCTTGTGATTTGTCACTCAATGCTTGGAATTTCTTCTATTAAAGATCGCAAAAGGATACTCAGATAACAATGGATTATGTAAACATATTTTATGGAATTGATATTAGAAGTGGTTTTAAAATCCCAAATCAGGTCCAAGGGCAAGGCGTCCTGCGCATTGGAAGCGGAGCGTACACGTAGTACGTGAGCATTGCAATGTGCGGGACAACGTAGCCATTGGGCCTCAGATGGGGTTTTAAAATCACTTCTAGATTGCATAGCGGGCCAGGGCTTCTTCATCGAGCTCACAGCCAAGCCCGGATTTTTCGGGCACATGCAAATATCCCTCTTGATCGATCATCAGGCGATCCTCCGGACGCAGCATATAGTCCCGCCTTTCGGTGGTCCATGCCGGCGGGTCGAATGGGAATTCTAAAAAAGGGCATTTGCTGACCGCGCAGGCCAGGTGCAGATTGGCCAGCAGTCCGATGCCGTTGCCCCAGGTGTGCGGACTGAACCAGGCGTCTCTTTTCTGGACCCGGGAGGCGATTTTTGTGACCCCGGTAATGCCACCGCACAGGACGACATCGGGTTGATAGACGTCCAGTGAGCCGAGGGTGCTCATTTCCCTAAAATCGTGCCAGCGGCGGTTCATTTCACCGCCGGCAATCCGAACTTTGGTCTTTTCCCGCAGCCGGGCCATGCCCCGGAAATCATGATGCGGCAAGGGTTCCTCCAGCCAGTAGACGTTGAGATCTTCCAGCGCTTTGGCCACCTGAAAAGCGCGCTCAAAATCCCATGGTGTTTCGGTATCCCAGGGCATATTCCAGCCCTGGTTGGCGTCCACCATGATGGTTAAATCATCACCGACGGCTTTACGCACGCATTCAACCACTTTAATATCATCGTGCGGATCAGCATGGTGGAACCTGATTTTGAGGGCCTTGAAACCCTGGTCCAACAGTTTTTGCACCTTCGCTGTTCGCTCTTCCGGGGCCAATATCTCGCCGGTGGAGGCATACGCTAAGATCTTAAATGCTGGGGCATTGAGAAGTTGGGCGATGGGTTGTCCCTTGGTTTTGCCTATGATGTCCCATAAGGCAAGATCCAGCGGCCAGCAGCGGCCGTAATGAAAATCAAGATTGTCAAGGATCTGCCAGTGCCGCTCGATATCAAAGGGGTCGTGTCCGATAAACAGGTCTGCATGCTCTGCCAAACCCAGCATGGCATCTCCGGAACCGATTCCGGTTATGCCGGCGTCGGTTTTCACCCGGACGATGGTGGCAGTAAATGTCGTGCGAGGTGATGGATCCCAGGCGGCTTTAAACGGCGGATCCAGCGGCAGCCGATAATTTTTAATGTCGATGGCGGTGATCTTCAACGAACCTCCTTTATAGAAATGATTTCAAACCCCATCTAAGGCCCAATGTCTGTGTTGTCCCGCGAATTGAAATACTCACGTACTTGCGTGTACGCTCCGTGTTCAATTCGCGGGACGCCTTGCCCTTGGACCTGATATGAGGCTTTGAAACCATTTCTACTATTCACCGGGACAGCAGCTGCCGGGCAAAATCATCAATGTCGGCTTTACTGGCCGTGTAGCAATTGTTTTCGATCATCGGCAAGTTTTCTTTTGAATGGATGACATCCACCAGACGCTTCAAATCATTGCGGGACAAACCGTCCGGCTTTAGGGATAATTCAATGCCAGTTCGCCGGATAAAATCACTAAATGCGTGTGCGCCCATTTTTGCCATTTCCACAGCTGGTATTTTGACGGCTTGAGCGTCAAGCGCCGCAGCAATCTCGGCATGGATTTCAATGGCGGTTGTGGCGTTTTTAGGGAAGATGACATCCAGGGCCAGCACAACGGCTCTACCATGATGAATTCCGGCAATTGTTCCTAAAGCATGCCCGATTGCGTGTGCCAAGCCCGTGCCGGCCCCATCAATGGCGAGCCCTGCCAGGGTAGATGCCATCAAAAGATTTCCGCGTGCACTCAAATCCTGCGGTCGGTCGATGGCTTTGGTCAGATTTTGAAATATAAGCCGGATGGCATGCAGACCGGTGGCATGTACAAACGGATGACTGCTTTTAACGGTGCAGGCCTCAATAGCGTGCACCATGGCATCCAAACCGGTGGCTGCCGTCAGTGAAGGCGGCAACGTACATGTTAATTCCGGATCGAGAATCACCAGGTCGGCGGCGAGCGCATCGCCCCAGGCCCAGACTTTATGATTCTCAGAATCGGTGAATATGGCTGTGCGTGTGACTTCAGCCCCGGTGCCGGCCGTGGTGGGCAGCATGACGAGCTTTGCCGTTCTTTGCGGCAAGGGATGATGCATCAGGGCATAGGCTTCGGCGGTGTGATGGGAGGCGGCCACGACCGCTGCCATCTTGGCGACATCCAGGGCAGAACCGCCGCCCAGGCCGATCACCACTGAAGGTCGAGCGGTTCGAATTATTTCGGTAGCTTTGTCGATAGAGGCTGCTGACGTTTCGCCTTTTACATCATCGAACAGATCAACGGCAACCGACTGTTTATTCAATGAGGCCATGACCGCATCTGTAAGACCGGCGGCAATCACTCCCGGGTCGCTGATGACCATCACGTGCTTATCACCGCAGATGGATGTCAGGTCTTCTCCAATCGCGGATGCCAGACCGCAGCCGAATTTTAGGGTGGGCATAAAGCCGTAATTAAAAGTGGGCAACTTCAAATTTTTCATTGCGGGCCTATCTGATACAGGACTTTGAACGTCTTCTATACGTTCGTAGAAAATCTCATTCTGGCATATAAGATTTCAATAGGCAATTGAATTTGTATCAATCCATTTTGGAGCATGCCGACCGACTGTCAGAACAGGTTTTATTCCGTTGCCATTTGGTTTTTTGTGGTATAGACTCAGCGCTCTGTTCAATTTCTTCTCCGTGCCGGGTTTATTAAAAACCGTTTTTAACCCTTTTTCGTGCTACAGGCATAATGCAAAATCAAAATTTCGAAAATCCGGAATTTTCTTTTCTCGCCGGCATTTTGTCGGCCTTTTTATGCGTCATTTTTGGTTCAAATGCGGTGGCCATCAAATTGGCGTTTAACGGTTTGGGAGTTTTCACCACGGCCGCCATTCGATTCAGTATTGCCGCCCTGGCGATTTTCGTCTGGGCCCGGCTAACCGGCCAGACCATCGGGCTCAAAAAGGGTCAGCTTCGCCAGGTTCTGATTCTGGCGGCGCTTTTTGCAATTCAACTGTCCATGTTTTATCTCGGGCTCAGCAAATCCAACGCTTCGCGCGGTACTTTGATTGCCAATCTACTACCGTTCTGGGTGCTGTTTCTGGCTCATTTTTTCATACCCGGCGATCGCATTACCGGTCGCAAATTTTCAGGGATCCTCCTGGGTTTCGGCGGGGTGGCTTTTATGTTTGCTGAAACGAAAGGGGTTACGGCCGGCTTCAGAATAGGGGATCTGATTATTCTTTCCGCCACTTTTATCTGGGCCTGCAGCGCGATCTACCTGAAACGGATTATCGCTGATTTCAGCCCTTTTCAAATCACTCTTTATTCCATGATTTTTTCCGTACCCATCTTTTTTTTAGAAGCGCTTTTGTGGGATGCACCGATGGTGTCGCAGCTGGATTTCAAGGTCATTGGCGCCCTTCTATACCAGAGCCTGGTGACCGCCGCCTTTGGATTCGTGGCCTGGAACACCTTGCTCCAAAAATACGGGGCGGTGGCCCTGCACTCATTTATTTTTATTATGCCCATCTCGGGTGTGGCACTGGGAGGACTGGTACTGGGAGAGCCGATTACAGTTAAGATTCTAATTGCGCTGGCGCTAATCGTGGCCGGTATCCTAATTGTGCATCTAAAGCCTCGCAAAGCAGAGCCTGTCTATCCGATCCGCAAGGGCATCTAACGTTTATGGGTTATGCCCGTTACCCGTTAACCCGTTTGCCGGTTGAAGATAAAAAATGACAGCATTTCACTCTATACGGGCGCAACGGGCTTAACTGGCTCAACGGGACAACCTTTTTTGAAATAGGTTTTAAATAGGTGTCAGATGACAGAAGACAGAGAACAGAAAATAGAGAACAGAGGCTTAATAAAAAGGCTTCTCGCTACTGGCCAGAAGTCAGAAGCCAGGGACAAAGTGCCAGCAGCCAGCTGCCAGTAGCCAGAGGCCTTAAGGTCCATCGGACAAAATATAAGGTTTGAACCTATTTGATGTCTTTGATAGTACGTGGCACCTGGTTGAGCGCTTCGGAAACTTTCAAAAGGTTTCGATTAAGGGCGTCATATTCGGACTGATCGATGCGTTCTTCATGTAAAAGGCGGTTTAATTTACCCAAATATCGTAAAATGGTGCGATTATAATCATTACAGATAATGTCAAGATCCTCGAAATACTCAAGTACTTGCCGATCCCATGATCTGTGGGCTTTTATTTCGATCGTGTCCATCATGCATTCCTTTGATATCGGATTTTAGTCTTCTCCTGTATCTTATATCGGTTCTCACACACAAAACTTGAAATTAATCTGATACCACCATTGGCCAAGCAAATTGCGAAAACGAACAATTTACTTTGCCTCCTTGTGGCGTTTTGAAAAAAGCCCTAAAGTTTGGACCAAAAGGGTCGAAATCAGATCTAGCAGCCGTCTGAACGGACGCAATTGGATATTTGCATTCAGCTGCTGGAAGGTAATCCGATTATGAAACAATTTAATGTCGTCTTTGGTGGTGCAGTATCTGGCGGTCACAAAGTTGAGGAGGTCAAAAAGAATCTGGCTGAACTTTTTAAAGCCGATCCCCAAAAAATCGATCAACTTTTCGAGGCGCCCCAGGTGGTTTTAAAGCGCAACATCGATTACGACC
>JASFEV010000013.1:0-29272 GCA_050124655.1 Desulfobacterales bacterium | reverse complement strand
GGTTGCTAACAGGATGGTGATTTTAAGTTTTTTGGGGATCTCCGATGCGGGCATAATTTTTATGAGTTTAGAAGTGTAATTGTCTGATGGGTTCCCGAGAGGCAAATCCGATAGGCATCACATTAACTTGTCTCTATGGCTGTCTGTATCTGAAAATTTTAATTTGCGCCGATGTCTTAGCGGCGCAGCTTTTTCTTTTTTTCCAGCGCTTTTTTACGCGCCCAGCGCTCAACAAAACTGATCGTGCCCGAACTGTGTGCGCGTTTTACCTGCTCTTTTTTTACTTGAATACCTTCCGGTCCACTAACAGCTGCCCTCAGGCATTCTGTTTTGCAGAAACAGACCATGCATCTTTCTGGGGAGTGCCTCAGGCCGTCATCTCCCAGCGGAAAAACATCATCAAGCTTTCCGAAACAATAGGGACGTTCTTCTTTTCTTTTAGTCATCGCTTTTGAACCGATAAGGTTAATTTAGTGCATGTGTATTTTTATTCGGGAATTACAGATTAATATACAATTAATATTTTGTACCTTTCCAACCTTCGTGTCTTCGTGGTTAATTCTGGAAAGTATCTATACTATTAAGCATCAGGTCCTTGTTCCGTCAACTTTTCAAACTCGCGGTTCATACGTTCAATATAGCCCTGATCCGCAAAACTGTAATAGTGATCATCGCCGATAATAATGTGTTCATGCACGACCATACCCATCACCTTGCCCGCAAAAACCAGCTGACGCGTAACGACAATATCTTCTGAAGACGGCTGCGGATCGCCTGAAGGGTGATTGTGGGCAAATATTAGGGCAGCGGCATCATAACTCAAAGCCGCCTGAATAACTTCTCGTGGATATACGCTACTGGCCGTTAGCGTGCCTTCAGAGATGGTTTCTGCGGCAATCACTTGATTTTTTGAATTTAAAAATATCACTTTGAAGAATTCCCGGCGCTTATCGCCAATTTGATGGTACAGATAATCGAAAAGTGCTTTAGAATCATTAATCGCATCTTTATGAATCAGTTTCTTTTCAAGATATCTGTCGGCGACAGCTTTAATCAGTTTGATGCCAAAAAGATTTTTCGGCCCGATACCGGCAATTTTGCATAGTTCCTGTGGTGACGCTTCAAGGGCGCCTTGAAGGGTTCTAAAACGCTTTAAAACGGCTTTGGCTGTGTCTTTGCAATCTTTACGGGGTGTGGCCAATGTCAGCAACAGTTCAATCACTTCATAATCATGGAAACCTTCTAGGCCGTTGGCAAGAAAACGCTCGCGAAGTCTTTGCCGATGACCCGCCCCTTTGTGTTTCCCCTTTTCCTTATTATTAGGCATAGAATTACTTTCGAAACCGCTTTATTTAAGTGCCATATGTCAACAGGTTCTGGGTTCAGAGGTTCAAGTGTCAAGTCACTGGCTGCCGATTTTTGCTTCGGCGCAGATAGAACACCCGAGGACGAGGACGAGTACGATAAGCGCATTTAAAGTCATCGTCCTCGTCGTCGTCCTCGTACTCGTACTCGAGAACTCATATCAATCGATATCAGTAACGTGTAACCCGCAACCCGCTTACTCCGCATCCAGCTCCTGTTTCAAAGTCCGCGTCATCAAGCGGCGAACAGCTTCCTTTGGTGCTAAATCTTCGTATAAAATTCGATAAATCTCGTGGCAGATTGGCATTTCTACTTTAAGTTTGCGCGAAAAATTGTAAACGGATTTTGCGGTTTTAACCCCCTCAGCCACCATGTGCATTTCGTTTAGTATGTCCTGAAGTTTTTGGCCGCTACCCAGTTTGATCCCTACGGTATAATTACGACTCAGATTGCCCGTACACGTTAGAACCAAATCGCCGAAACCGGCCAAACCGGTAAATGTTCTGGGATTGGCGCCAAGATGAAGCCCCAGCCGCCTGACCTCGGTCATTCCACGGGTGATGAGTGCTGCGCGCGTATTCAATCCCAATCCGAGACCATCCAATATACCGGCTGCGATGGCAATCACATTTTTGACAGCCCCCCCCAGCTCCACGCCAACAACGTCATTGCTGGTATAAACCCTGAAATAAGGCGTTGCAAAAACATGCTGCACCGCAGCGGCGCAATCAGAATTCCTGCAGGCTACGGTCACGGAGGTGGGTATTTTCTGCACGACTTCTTTAGCAAAGCTGGGGCCTGAAAGAACTGCCAGGCGACCTTCTGTAACCTCAGTAAGATTCTCTATAATGACGCCGGACATGGTCAGGTGTGTCTTTTGTTCAATGCCCTTTGAAGCCGACACGACAGCTGTGTCGCCAGCAAGATGTCCAGCCATTTTTTTTGTTATCGCCCGCATTAAATGCGAAGGTACCACAATAACAATTAGATTTTTGTCAGCCACAACGGCGGCTAAATCATTGGAAGGCGAGATGTTGGCTGAAAGCTTATGGCCTGGCAAAAAAAGCTTATTTTCCTGAGAGCGCTCAATCTGGTCTTTGACTTCTTTTTCATACACCCACAGACTGATCTGAAATCCTTTGCTACCCAGAAGATCGGCTATGGCTGTGCCCCAGCTGCCCGCTCCAACAACGGCAATTTTCAAATCGTCCGAGTTCATTTCGCTATTTGGTCCCATGAAATTTACTCGTCTTCTTTTTCAGCTAGTCTGGCGGCACCGACCACGCGTTCATCGGCGTCCATACCCATCAGTTTTACACCCTGGGTATTGCGGCTGATGACTGAAATAGTGTTTATTTGCATACGAATCACTTTGCCGATATTGGTCATCAGCATCAAATCGTCATCATCAGACACCAACAACATCCCGACGACCATACCATTGCGCTGGGTGGTTTTAATTGAAATGACCCCTTTGCCGCCGCGTTTTTGAACCGGGTATTCATCGATAGAGGTCCGCTTTCCATAACCGTTTTCGGTTACCGCGAAAAGCGTTTGACCGTGGCTGAGCACCTCCGCGCCCACAATATGATCTCCTTCTACAAGGCGCATTCCTCGGACACCGGTGGCAATCCGCCCCGATGGACGCACATCGGATTCGTGAAATCTGATGGCCTTGCCACCGCGCGAACCCAGAAAAACGTTCAGCGTGCCATCCGTGATTCTGGCGGCAATCAACTCATCGCCCTCTAAAATATTTAGCGCGATGATCCCGCCGACTCGCGGGCGACTGAAGGCCATCAAATCGGTCTTTTTAATCAGACCATTTTTAGTGACCATCAGGACATGATAGCCCGGCTTAAAATCCGGTACCGCCAGAACCGTGGTCAACTTTTCATCCTTTCCAAAATTGAGTAAATTAACAATCGCCTTTCCAAGACTCATGCGCCCGGCCTGGGGAATATCGTAAACTTTGCACCAGTAAACTTTACCCATGTTGGTAAAAAACATAAAGGTATGATGCGTGGAGGCAACGAAAAGATGCTCGACAAAGTCATCTTCTTTTGTGCCCATGGCTTTTTTGCCTTTGCCGCCCCGACGCTGGCTTCTGTATAGGGTAATAGGGTTGCGTTTGATGTAGCCGCGCTTGGAAATGGTCACCACCATATCTTCTTCGACGATCATATCCTCGATGGTGATTTCTTTGGTCTTGGCAACCAATTCTGTCAAGCGCTCATCGCCGAACTGTTCCTGTATTGCCGCCAGTTCTTCTTTGATAATATTCAGTACCAGGCGCTCGCTGGCCAGAATTTCTTTATATCTGGCGATGTCCTTTAGAATATTTTTATAATCTTGCTGAATCTTTTCACGCTCGAGGCCGGTAAGCCGCTGCAAGCGCATGTCTAAAATCGCCTGGGCCTGCTTTTCGGTCAGGCTGAATTTTTTAACCAACCGGGATTTGGCATCTGCCGGTGACTTGGCTGCTCGGATCATTGCCACGACTTCATCCAGATTATCCAGAGCAATCTTCAGGCCCTCTAAAATATGCGCTTGATCTTCCGCTTTTGATAGATCATAGCGCGTCCTCCGAATAACAATATCTTTACGATGCTGGATGAAATGGTGCAGGATCTCTTTTAAATTAAGGAGTTCGGGCCGGCTGTTGACAACCGCTAAAAAGATCATGCCAAAACTGGTCTCCAGCCGGGTGTGTTTGTAAAGCTGATTGATGGTCACAGCTGCAATCTGGTCCTTTTTAAGCCCCAGTGCGATGCGCATGCCGTCACGATCCGATTCATCCCGAATGTATTGAATGCCGCTGATATTCTTGTCCCGGATCAGTTCGGCAATCTTTTCAATCAGTTTGGCTTTGTTCACCTGATAGGGAAGCTCGGTGACAATAAGGGTTTCGCGCCGGGTGCGTTTGTCTTTTTCAACCAATATTCGGGCCCTGACCCGAATGCTGCCCCGCCCGGTTGCATAAGCGTCGCGTATGCCCTCAGTGCCGTATATGATACCGCCGGTCGGAAAATCGGGACCCGGGATATATTGCGTCAGCTCGCTGATAGAAACATTGGGGTCATCGATAAGGACATTGAGGGCATCGATGACTTCAGACAGATTATGGGGCGGAATATTGGTGGCCATCCCCACTGCGATTCCCGCCGAGCCATTAATCAACAGATCGGGGATTTTAGCGGGCAAGACCGTCGGTTCCATTAAGGATTCATCGTAGTTGGGGACGAAATCAACGGTTTCTTTTTCCAGATCGGCCAACATTTCATGGGCCAATCGCATCATCCGGATTTCGGTGTACCGCATGGCGGCCGGTGGGTCCCCATCGATGGATCCAAAATTGCCCTGACCATCTACCAGCGGATAGCGCATGGAAAAATTCTGCGCCAACCGCACAATCGTGTCATAAACGGCTGCATCACCGTGTGGATGGTATTTACCGATGACATCACCGACAATGCGCGCTGATTTTTTATAAGGTTTATTCCAATCGTTTTTAAGCTCCCGCATGGCATAAAGTACCCGTCGGTGTACCGGTTTGAGTCCATCCCGTACATCCGGCAGGGCCCGGCCGATGATAACGCTCATGGCGTAATCCAAATAGGATTTTTTCATTTCTTTTTCGATGCTGATTTCAGCATAATTTTCGCTTTGATACATTTTTACACCGTGTTTGAAAGTTATTGGTTATCGGTTAATTGTTATTCGTTATTAAATGCCGGATTGCCGTGAAATCCGCTTTATAAAGTGCCCAAAAGTCAGCATAAAATATGGTTTCTAATAACCAATAACAAATAACGAATAACTAAATGACTATTGAGACGGTTCAATCATCTGCTGATAACTGGCCAGATAGATTTCTGCCAATGTCAAAAACGCCGTTACTACCAACGGGCCGTAAATAATGCCCAAAATTCCGAATAACTTCAGTCCACCGATGATGGAAAGAAATACAAGCAGGGTGTGCATCCGCACCCGCTGCCCCACCAGTTTGGGCTTGAAAAAATATTCAATGCCACCTGAAAGAATAATATAAAACACCAGAAAAAAGATGCCGGCGCCGATACGCCCCTGCGAAAATAACAGAATCGCAGCCGGTACAAATACGACACCAATCCCCAAAATGGGTAAAAACGCCAATAGGGCCATGATGACCCCCCAAACAAATGGCGATTTCAGATCAAAGAGGGCAAATACAATGCCACCCAAGGTGCCCTGAATCAGTCCGCCCAAACCATTGCCCAATAGGATGGCGGTGGCAATATCCTTAAATTTTTGAATGAGTATTTGGTCCTGGTCATCCGGCAGAGGGGAAATTTTAACGATAAAGGATATTAGCCGCGAGCTGTCAATTAACAGATAAAATATAATGAGCAGCATAAAGAAAAAATTGACAATAAATTTAAGCACATTAGTGGTGATGGAACGGGCCTGCTCATACAAAAAGAGTGCGACGACCCTTCCAACTTCAGCAATTGCTCGGTTCAGCTGCTCGCCGGTGATTTCAATTTTAAACCTGGCCAAAAAATGATTGATTTTATCGAATACGTCGCTCTTTTCGAGCAGTTCCATGATGGGTTTGCTTTGCAAAGCGCCGCGGGCCGTTAGATATAATTCCCAGGCTTCATTGGCTAAAATGCCCACCAGAAATGAAAGTGGCAGAAACAAAACGAAAAAAATCAGAACACAGGTCAATAGCGATGCCAGGGCTGGTTTCAGTCTTCGATTAAACAGCTTGTATACCGGCATGAATACGGCGGTAACAACAATGGCCAGGATAATGACCGATACAAATGGCCACAGGAGCCACCCCATCAAGATGCAGGATAAGATAAAAACCGCCAGAAAAAACCATAAAATCATATTTGGCGAGCCCTGATGGTCCACATCTCCTCCCTACATAAGGGCATCCATAAATAGAAAGGCTATCACCCGTAAATTCGGTTGGCCATTGCAATGGTAATTATCAAGAGAGGGCTCTTGTAAGGTTTGAGGACAGGTGCTTTACTTGGTAATAAACCCGCCGGCTGTCAATAGCAGCAGGACTTCATATATAAATACATACATCCAGTTACCACCCGATAACGCAAACACCACTCCGCCGCCGATGATGGCCGGAACGGCATAAAATACCAGAATACCCAATTTGCGGCTAACGTCCATTAGTACTAAACCTCCTTTGTGTTCAATAAAGCCTAAGCCAGGGTGTCTGCCGGGCTTATCGCAGGCTAAAGCGTCGCGCCTGTGGCGATCTTATTTTAGCCTTCATATTATTGAAAATCAGGCGCGCGAAAACGCATTGGCGTACCCATGGTTTCCGCGGCTGGAAAACCGAATATTATCAATGATATTTAAGGCCCAAAATTTTACTAACTATTAGCAATTATTACAAAAAAAGTAAAGAAAAAAATAGAAAAAGTTCAGGGTTCAAGATACAGGTTTGGGAATGAAAATACACATGAAAACCGGCCATGTCCGGGATTGTCGATTTAGCGTTCTACGATCATCGCCATTCCCATGCCCCCGCCAATGCACATCGTAAACAGGCCGGTACTGTAATCCTTGCGCTGCATGTGGCTCATTCCAGTGACCATCTGTCGGGCACCGGTACAGCCAATAGGATGACCCAATGAGATGCCGCTACCCAGCTCATTGGGGCGGTCGTTGTCAATACCCAGTTCGCGCATGCACCCGATGGCCTGAGCGGCAAATGCTTCGTTGAGTTCGATCATCTGGATATCCCCCAGAGACATGCCGGTTGCTTTTAACACCTTTCTGACCGCCGGAACAGGGCCCAATCCCATATAGGCAGGATCTACACCACCGGAAGCAAAGGCTTTGATTTTCACAATCGGCTCCAGGGACAGGGATTTAGCCTTAGTGGCGCTCATCAACACGACTGCCGCAGCAGCATCATTGATGCCCGAAGCATTTCCGGCCGTCACGGTGCCATCTTTTTTAAATGCCGGCCTTAATTTGCCCATTTTTTCCATATTCGTGTCCATGGGACGCTCATCAGTGTCGAATACGACTTCACCTTTGCGGGTTTGAAGCGTTACCGGCGTAATCTCCTGGGCGAATAGTCCTTCTTTAATAGCTGATCTGGCGCGCGTGTGACTGAGTACACCCAATTCGTCCTGCTCCTGACGGCTGATATCATACATAGCTGCAATGGCTTCCGCCGTAACACCCATGTGGTAGCCGTAAAAAATCTCCCAGAGGCCGTCAAATACCATCAAATCCAATACATCACCCACACCGGTCAGCTCCATTCGATGACCCCAGCGTGCCTTGGGCAATGCCATAGGCGCCAGACTCATGTTTTCCTGTCCGCCGGCAACGACCACCTCTGCTTGCCCCAGCATAATGGCGGAAGCCCCCAATGCGATTGCTTTGAGCCCCGATCCGCACACTTTATTGATGGTATAGGCCGGCGTTTCTTTGGGAATGCCGGCGCGAACCATGGCTTGCCGGGCTGTATTCTGCCCCTGAGCCGCCTGCAGCACGTTGCCCATAACCACTTCGTCAATCGCTACCGGCTGGGCGTTGTCGCTCCAGTCATAAGCTTTTTCTTCCAGTTCAATAAAGCCCTGGTTTTTGAGTTTATCCGGTGCCGCTGCATTCATGGCTTCATCTGGAACGGGTTTCAGATTTATCCGTTTTAAGGCATCTTTCATGACCACCGCTCCCAAATCCGTCACCGGCACGTCTTTTAATCCGCCACCAAATGTTCCGATTGCCGTTCTCGCCCCACTGACAATGACCACCTCGTTCATGCTCAAACCTCCTTAATTAACTTAATCATAAAAAACCTAAGTTGAGTGTTTCAAATTTAAAAAAATATGATAGCATTCATCCTAAAGAAAACGATCCCTTTTTTAATTTGAAACGCTCAACTTAGCAAATAGGTTTTATAACATGGTTATAAAGTTGGGGTCAACGGAGATCACATGTGTTTAATCCTTTTTTCATATAACATGCATCCGGATTACCGCTTAATTCTGGCTGCCAACCGGGATGAATTTTACGACCGGCCAACCGCTGCCCTGGGTTACTGGACAGACCATCCTAATGTACTGGCCGGACGGGATTTAAAAGCCAACGGCACCTGGCTGGGGGTCAGCCGCAGCGGACGGATTGCGGCCATCACCAATTACAGAGATCCGGCCGCCCTGTCGCCAGATGCGCCTTCACGCGGTATCCTTATTCGGGATTATCTGGTCGGCAATTCATCTCCGCAGGATTACCTCGAGGCGGTCAGCAAAATCGGGCAGCGTTGCAACGGGTTTAATTTAATCGCCGGTGACAATGATGGACTGTACTACTACTCAAATCGTTCGTCCGGCGTACAACAATTGATGCACGGAATTTACGGGATCAGCAACCATCTGCTCGACACTGCCTGGCCGAAGGTGCAAAGGGGAAAAACATTGCTGCAGGATCAGTTCAACGGGCACCAAAAGATAGCTGCCGATAAGATTTTGGACATGCTTGCGGATCGATGGCAACCGGCAGACGCGAAGTTGCCTGAGACCGGGGTCGGCTTGGAATGGGAGCGAATTCTGGCTCCCCTATTTATCATCAGTCCGGATTATGGCACTCGATCTTCTTCGGTTGTCTTGATTCATCAATCCGGCGAAATAACCTTCTGGGAGCGCACGTTTGTCAAAACCGATAATGGCATAAAAATCGGCAAAACCCACCAATACAAACTCAAGTAATGCATAAATAACTACGAAGGACACAAAAAAGTAAAAGCAAAATGAGGCTTTTTCTCTTCGCGTTCTTCGTGTTCGTCGTGGTGAGAAAGGGATCAGGCGAATTCAACCAGGCCCTTCCAGCTGAAGGTGTCAAGGAGTTTTATCCTCTGACTCCTGGAGCAGCTTCCGCCAGCGATCAAGTCTGTTCTTGATTTTCTTTTCAAATCCCCTGTTGGACGGAAAGTAGAAGCGTTGCCCTTTGATTCGATCCGGCAGATATTCCTGGGGTGCAATCGCATTTTCGTAATTGTGGGCATATTTATAATCCTTGCCGTACCCCAGATCTTTCATCAGCCGGGTGGGGGCATTGCGGATATGAAGTGGCACCGGCAACGATCCTGTTTTTCTGATAACGGCATTGACCGTGCCGAATGCCGCATAAATGCTGTTGCTTTTAGGCGCTGTCGCCAAATACACAGCCGCCTGGGCAAGCGCCAGTTCCCCTTCCGGATGACCCAAAAATTTAAAGGCTTCCATAGCGCTGAGGGCGATGCCAAGCGCATGGGGATCGGCATTGCCGATATCTTCGGCGGCAAAACGAACCATTCGACGGGCAATATAAAACGGATCTTCGCCGGCCGCCAGCATGCGCGCCAGCCAGTACAGCGCTGCGTCCGGATCGCTGCCCCTCATACTTTTGTGCAAGGCGGAGATGATATTGTAATGCTCTTCACCGGCCTTATCATAAACGAGCGCCTTTTGCTGGATCGCATCTTCTATATCCTTTAAGGTGATGGTGCCGGCGGCTGGGGCACCTGCGGGCTTTTGTTTGGACATCACCAGGGAAGCGGCAACCTCCAGGCTGTTTAAGGCCACTCGCCCGTCACCATCCGCAATCCGGATGATAAAATCGCGTGCTCTCGCGGCCAACTCGAGCTGACACTCTCCCAGTCCTCTTTCGGGGTCATTGAGTGCAAGTTCAATGATGTCGCCTATCTCTTCTTCGGTAAGTTGATCTAAAGTGATGACCCGGCAGCGGGATAACAACGGCGCAATAACCTCAAACGAGGGGTTTTCAGTTGTGGCACCGATTAAGGTAATTAAACCGCTTTCTACATGGTGCAAAAAGGCATCCTGTTGGGCCTTGTTGAATCGATGGATCTCGTCGACAAACAGGATGGTGCGTTTGCGGTAAATTTTCTGCTGGTTGCGTGCTTCTTCGATGACCGCCCGGATTTCTTTGACGCCGGAAAGTACGGCTGAGAAATGAACAAAATGAGAACGGGTCTCCCCGGCGATAATTCGGGCCAGCGTCGTTTTGCCGCAACCCGGCGGTCCCCAGAGAATCATGGAAAATACACGATCCGTCTCAATCGCATGCCGAATCAGCGATCCTTCGCCCACCGCTTTGTGTTGGCCGACAAACTCATCTAGGTGACGCGGCCGCATCCGCTCGGCCAGTGGCATGCTTGACGCAGCTGCTTTTTGGGCGTGATAGTCGAAGATATCCATGGAAAAATACCTGTCGGTATTTTGGTTATTGGTTATTGGTTATTTGTTATTTGATTGCAATTTAAAAAAGTATCAACATATTTGTAAGTCGCTGCAAGATGTCGCCCCCGCCGATTAAAACTGTGTGGGAGTGACTTTTAGCCACGATATTGAACGGCTGAAGCGGCACCCTGATTTTCAAATATCCGAAAACGAATAGCCCATAACGCTAAACTGTTTGTGTTATTCAAATAACCAATAACAAATAACGAATAACGAAAAGCCCCTTGAGGCTATTTCCGTTTGCGCCCCCTACCCTTTGGTTTACGATTTTCACGCGGTCGGAAAAATATCCGTATGGGGGTTTTATCAAGGCCGGCATTCTCGCGGATTTGATTGATCAAAAACCGCTTATACGAAAAATGGACGGCCTTGGGGTGATTGACAAAGCATACCACCGTGGGCGGCCGGTTGCTGACCTGGGTGGCATAATAAAACTTAATTGGTTTGCCGCGATGCAGCGGTGGCGGATTTTTCGTCGTGGCTGTTTCCAAAATCCGGTTTAACTGCCCGGTTCCAATTCGCCGGACATATTGATCATAAACCTCATCCACCATATTAAAAATTTTGGTCACCCGTTGACCGGTCAGCGCCGAAATGGTCAAAGCCGGCGCAAAGCCCAGAAATTTGGCCCGCATTTTCAGTTCTTCCAGGTACTTTTTAGCGGTATGGGTATCCTTTTCCACCAGATCCCATTTGTTCAACAAAAAAATGCAACCACATCCGCGTTCGTAGGCATATCCGGCGATACTGATATCCTGCTCGGCAATTCCCTCGGCGGTATCCAAAACGATCAGAGCCACATCACAGCGGTCCAAACTGCGCAATGCTTTGATGATCGAAAACTTTTCAATTTTACGGGTAACTTTACCCTTGCGACGAATACCGGCCGTATCCACCAGCAGGTATGATTTACCGGCCACCTGGCAGATGGTATCAATGGCATCCCGCGTGGTTCCCGGCCGATCGCTGACCAGCAGCCGTTCCTGGCCCAGTATCCGATTGATCAGCGATGATTTACCGACATTCGGACGGCCCACCACCGCCACACTGATGCTGTCCTCAGCTGTCTGCAGGTCACTGTGCTGAACCATCGCGGTCATCCCCTCAACGAGGGCGTCTAAAAAATCCACCATGCCGTATCGATGTTCAGCCGATACCGGAAACAGCGGTTCAATACCCAGGCTGTAAAATTCAGACACATGCGTTTCCTGTTCGGCACCGTCTATCTTGTTGACCGCATAAAAAACCGGTTTGGGGGTGACGCGCAGCAGTTCGATGATATCCCGGTCAAAAGGCGAGATGCCCGCTTTGCCGTCCAGCAGCAATACGATGACATCGGCATCTGCAATGGCCTGCTGGACCTGGAATCGAATTTCATCAGCAAATTCATGGCCTTCGGTAAATCCACCGGTATCCACCAGGGTAAAGGCGATATCATTCCAGACGGCATCCCCGTAATGCCGGTCACGGGTAACCCCCGGAAAATCATCCACCAGGGCATCCTGGGTGCGCGTGACCCGATTGAAAAATGTGGATTTGCCGACATTGGGACGGCCAACGATGGCAACAATGGGTTTCATGATAAATTTTATTGCATAAGATCTATATTATTTTCTTTTAATTAACTACATTTATTGTCAAGCGCGTAAAATTGCAAGGATTTCATCTGGGGAATCCAAGGATCGTAATTAAATGCCTCCGATTTTCTACTACTGAATGAAAGCACAGGATACTATTTGAGGCCGGCGTTTTTACCTCAATCATAGAATAATAGAATAGTCGCTTTTCAAGAGGTGGGCAGGCTTACGTCTTCGTTAAAACTTTGGTCTTCGCTTTGGCAAACTTCGCCGCGACAATTAACCGCGGCATGCAAGTCAGGTTAAGGCCGGTTCTTAAAATGGCTCGAGGTCAGTCATGCAGCTAATGAGATCGAAGTTGTTCATTTAACACTGCGTACCGGCAAAACCCGACCGGGGCCGGAGTAAGACTTACGGAGCCAATACACTCGGCCGTAGGTAAAATTGAATCGGGCTGCTTTGTAGCCGCGAGTATCTGAAGCCCAACAACTAGCTGCAGAAATGTCTATCAGTTTAGTAACATGGTAACCGTGATTGTTTTTTTCTTTAGGATCATAGATACTCGCAAGCTCAGTCAGGTTCGGCATGCGCCAGTCAGTATAGCCACCACCGCTGTAATTTTGGCTGTAAGTTCGGGCGGTATGCCAGCTTACAAGACTTCCATTGTCTTGCGCTGCCCACATCAGACCGGTTTTAGTGTCTGTAACTGTGCCATCACTGTTATTTACGAAATGGTCTGGTGCCATAGCAGGCACAACAAGAAATCCAATAAGTGCAAATAACACGAAAACAAAAATGATCTTTTGCATAACTGCTCTCCATAAATTTTTGTTGTGGAGAAATGATCCCTGTTTCATTGTTTCCATGGATGTTGGTTAGATTCGAATTAAGATCTGAAATTAAGACAGGTTTAGAAGATATTTCATAAATCAGCGCAGGTATAGAAAAGATTGGTAATCAGATGAATTTAAATAATAAATTGTGATATTATCTGTCAAGACCACTCTCAGATGAACCTGAGTTGGAAAAAATCCCCAAGGATGCTTTCGGTCTAAAGATGACTTCAACCACATTACGCACATAGCGCTCGTCGGATAGGCCGTCGGTGGCTTCTTGCGGGAAGGTGACAAAGGTTTGGAAATAGGCACTGAGTTCGCGGAAAAGCGCAACCCGTGCCTGGGAATCAAGTGAGCCCCGCCGCATCAGCGCCTGAACGGCAATCTGGGCTTCTTGAGGTGTAACATGCTGGCGGAGGCGCGCTTCCAAATGGGGATATTCGTGGAAGGAATTATATTTGCCCTCTAAAAGCTGGTTTAAATCCGGTTCAGAAATCCGCGGATTCCAGGTCACAATGGTATTGGCCGCGAAATCACCCAGGCGCTGGGCGCGCTGACTCAACAAACAGACCAGACCACCAATCAGATACAGCGCCGGCAGGCTGTCAACAAATCTGAGCAAATTTCGAATCACCACCTGGCTGAATTGCAGCCGCAGCCCCTGAGCATCTAACACCCTGAGGCGCAAGAGCTTTTTACCCAGTGTTTGACCTTGCCAATACCACTCTAATAGAATTCCGTAACCGATGGAAACCACGAAAAAACCGATCATATTGGCAGCCATGGCAAAATCGCGACTGAGAATACCCAGGATTGCAAAAAGGATATTGACGACCGAAATGATGGCAATGATGGTCGCCAAATCGATCGCCCAGGCCAGAAAACGCGTTATCGGGCCAGCAAGGCGCAATGAAAATTCAACGCCTTCAGGTGTTTTAATTATAAGTGTGATTATTCTATCGGTCATTGGTTTTTTTCCAGCATCTACATCAAGTCTATGAAATTAAAATTGCCTAAAGTGACTAAAGTGAGCTAATCCGCCACAAATATTGGCGGATGAAAGTGCCTAACGTTTTTGTGTCGCTACGTTTTTTTATTTAAAATCGATATAATTCATTAGCTTAAATAACTTTAGTTCACTTTTTGCTTTAGGTACTTTTACTTGCTTTTCGCCGGCCGGCTATTGCAAGAAACAACACCAGTATCAGCAGCTCTAAACATCCGAAAACGATTTTGAAATGATACGGTAAGACCGGTTCATGATATTGTGAAAAAAAGGCTTCAATGATCCCCGCCCAGACCAGCATCAGCGCTACACCACAGATGAGTGTTACCAGATCATTTGATATTTTGCGTAATCGCATACGCAAGGAAATGGGTTTGTCCCAGCCGATGAGCGCACTGGCTAGAACGATACCGGCCTGCCCGGCAAGTAAAATGGCCGGGATTTCAATCGCACCATGCGGCAGCAACCAACCCAGCAGAAAGGTAGACTCACCCGCCAATACATAATCGACGGCCACGGCTCCTAAAATAACACCATTGTAAAACAACATGATCAGGGTGCCGATTCCCCAAGTCATTCCCAAAGCGAGCGTAAAAATGGCGACTTTGGTGTTGTGGGTCATTAAAAAAGATGAAAAAGAGCTTTTGGCTCCTTTGAGTCGATCGGTTTCGGCACTTTCTTCTTTTTTGACGCGGTCAGAAGGGTCTCCCTGAAGGTGAGAAAACGGGAGCAGAATCTGTTTGGTACTCGAATCCGAAATCACGGTAAACCCGCCAAATGCGGCACCCACCAGAATGGCGATCAAACTGATCCAGAAGGCACACACATGTTTGCGAAATGTTTGCGGAAACGTGTTAAAAAACCAATATAAGGGTTTTAGTCGATGCGGTTTTTCACGGGTCTCATGGATCTCGCCAAAGGCCCGGCCCACCAACGATTCAAGGTATTGCCGGGTGTTGGGCTCTGCAGAAAAAGTGGAGATTTTAGCCAGATCGGCAGATGCACGTTGATACAGATAATGAAAGCGTTCAAGTGCCCCGAGTTTTAATTTTTCATTCGGGTTTCTTTCAAGCCGATTCAGCACCGTTTCCAGCTCCGTCCAATAAAGCCGCTCTTCGGTGATAAATTTTTGCAAATCGATGATCATAGTAAAAAAATGAGCTTAAATTTAAAATGCCATTTTAGGCATTCTTCATTAAAGAACTTGCCTGCGCTTCAACGTCAAATACTGCCCAACTAAATCTGTACAAAGGTTTTCATTTTCCAGCATGGCAAATCCAACGCCGCGTTTTTGCAAAACCTTTTGGATTTCCCGTAGCCGCCGCCATAGCATATGCCCGCCCAAATCGTTGTATACATCATTAACCGATGAAACCGACTCTGATCTAAAAAGCGGCTGGGCAAGCAACGGTTTGATCATATTGACCAGGACCACGTGATGCCGGGCAATGAGATCGATGTGACGGGTAAAACCGTCCGCCAGTATCGGATCATCTAGATGGGTTAAAAAAACCATTAAGGCCCGCCGCCGAATTTTAGTGCCAATAAACGTAAACAGTTCGGCAAAATCAGGCGAGACGTTTTGCGGTTGCAATGTATAGAGCGCATCCCGGCAGACATTGAAATGCGCTTTGCCCATCTTGGCCTTTAAAAAGGAACGCACTTTATCGTCAAACGTCAAAAGGCCAAACAAATCCCCCTGTCGTTCGGCCGCCAACGCCATTATCAAAGCCGCGGTAATAAAGCGCTGCAATATCGGGGTAATGTCGTCAGCCGAATGGTGTCCATCCCTGACGCCTGTGGGCCTGCCCGTCGCCGATGGTCGCGCGCTTAAGCGCGATGCATCGATGATCACGTAAATTTGCTGGGTTCGTTCAATCTGAAAAATTTTTGTAATCGGTATGCCGCGCTTGGCAGTGGTCTTCCAGTGAATGTCTTCAAAGCTATCACCGAGTAAATATTCTCTGAGTTGTTCAAAATCCCTTCCCTTACCGACCTGTCGCTGGGCATGAATACCCAGCCCCCTATTTAAAAACAGTCCGCTTAAATTTTTATGTTCATTAAACAGGTTGGGATATACCCGAATTTCCATTTGAGCCGCCACCGCAGATCGCACCGCCCACAATCCCCAGGGTGAAACCGCTTCCAGGTAACACCGATCAATTTGATAGCGGCCCTGTTTCAAACCCGTCAACCACCAGGTGATCGCCGAGGATTGCGTATCCGACGGCAACTCAACGGTCTGCTCAACCGCCGAGGTGTCGATTTCCTCCGGGAAAGCCAAGCCCAATCGCAGGCGTCTGATGTTTGGGTTCTCGTTTTCAATTTGCAGATTAAAACTGCCTTGCCGGCCTCTTGAAACCCGCACAATCTCCGGCAACACGACATGAATCCCCTGCAACCGTCCGCGCGAACGATAGCCGTCCGCGATGGCGACGACAAAAAGCCCCGCTGCCAATAAAATGGTCGCTATGCGCATCGGTGCCACCACAGCGACCAGCAGTGTGCTGGGCAACAAAACGCATCCCGCCAACAACAGAAGCCGGTATGTGGGAACAATCTTCATTAATTCAAATTTCTCATAAAAACTATTTTTTTATTAATATGCATCACGGCAAATAGTCAGTTGCGGGTTTCGGGTTGCGTGTTACGGGTTGATGTCTTACAACAATCTGCCGTCGGATCACAACACGCAACGCGTAACGCGCAACACGACTGCCTAACGCGGTACCGCAATTCCTTTCAAAATATTCTCAATCACCTCTCTGACCGTCAGCCCTTCGATTTCATATTCGGGGCGCAGAATCAGCCGATGCTCCAAAACCGGGTAGGCCATCTGCTTAATATCATCGGGGGTGACAAAATCGCGCCCGCTAATGGCCGCAAACGCACGACTGGAAAGTAATAGCGCCTGGGTGGCCCGCGGTCCGGCGCCCACCAGAATACTTTGATGCGAGCGGGATTTACGAACGATGTCGACCACATAGGCAATCAGATCTTCCTTCACCAGAATTCCCATCATCGTAGCTCGCAGTTTGGTAATGATGTCTTCATTAATGATCTGTTGCACAGCGCCACTGGCCAATGTGTTCTCGGGTGCATCTTTGCCCAGCATTCGTTGGGCCAGCGTAAGTTCCTCTGCTTTACCCGGCGGGTCCATGTTAATTTTGAGCATGAACCGATCTTTCTGAGCTTCGGGCAATGGATAGGTGCCCTCATATTCAATCGGATTCTGAGTGGCAAATACCGTGAAATTCGGGGATAACGAGTGCGTGTCGCGATCGATGGTTACGGTACGCTCTTGCATGGCCTGCAGCAAGGCGGATTGCGTTTTGGCCGGCGCGCGGTTGATTTCATCAGCCAGCAGAAAGGTGCAAAAGACTGGGCCTTTTACCAGTGAAAATTCATTGGTCTGCAGATTGAATACGTGTGTTCCGGTAATATCGGTCGGCATAAGGTCCGGTGTGAATTGGATACGCGAAAAATCGCAGCGCATCACGTGTGCCAGGGTTCTGACCAGCAATGTTTTCGCTATGCCAGGCACACCTTCAATGAGTGCATGGGTGCCGGTGAAGATGGCAATCAGTGCTAAATCGACCACATGGTCATAACCGATGATCACCTTGGCCACTTCCTGTTTGGTTCGCAACAGCGCTTTTTTCAAAATTTCGGTATTCTCATTCATTGTATCTTCCTCTTGAAATGATTTTGCTGATCCGCCGATAGCCGCTAACCGGATCTTTGGATTGTGCCGCATAGGTTTTTATCCGCGCGTATATAGATTTTAGCGGATCACTTTGATCGCTTGAAAACCGCTGATTGCGCTCAAAAGTGCGTCGCCATTCATGCGTGCAGGTTTGCAATAGCTGCCGTGCGGGTATATTGCGGCGCAGCAGACTAATGAGTCCCTGCGCCGAATCCCGGTTGGAATATACGTCCTGCTCCGGCTGATCGTGACTGTTTTTAGGCGGTGGCACGAAATAAACCGAATTTTTCCAAACGAACAGGATGGCCACAACAGCGAGGGCAAAAATAAACCAGTGAAAGCGATATTTTTTAATGAGGCTCGACACCCCGGGCTGTTTCCGAATGCCCAGATGGGTTTCGTCAAAAACAATATTGCTGTTTCGCCCTACGGTCCATGCCAGCAATTCCGGTGAGCGTTCAGATCGCAGCGCCTCGTTACTCATGAAATGACTATCTGCCGAGAGCACGAGACTGCCATTGCCATAAGACCTTTCAATGATGACCGGCCGGTCCTCTGCGGTATAGATGACACGCCAGCTGTCATCCAAATCATCAAAATAAACAGATGTGTGCCAGGAGATTGTTTGGGGAAGCCTTTTTAAATCGGCCGCAGTCTGATCCTGGATTAATTTGACAGCCTTGGTTGCCGGCTTTTCAGCAAAAGCAAATGTCAGCCCCCATTTTTCCTGTAACCCGACACATGGGCTGTCATTTGCCCCAATGCGGGGTTGCGAAGCACTCTCGGAAGGTTTGGTTCCGCTGTCGGGCGCGTCTTCCGGATCATTGGCTTCATTCGCTTGCGGGATATTTTGATGGTCTGATTCGTCTGCATCGGTTGCGGTGCATGTCGACATGCGCCAATTTGCCGGTTTTTTCTCAATTGGCAAAAGTGATAAGATCAAGCGACCGCCCCTGGCGGTTAAGCGCCCTAAAGCTTCGATCCACAGCTCCGGAACGGATTCAGAATCAAAGACGGGTGTCCCGATATAAAAAAAGGTGCTGGGTTCGGTAAATTCAAGGTTGGGCAAATGCTGATAGTTTCGTTGAACTGAAGTATTCCTTAAGTTTCCCAAAGCACGATAGAATCCACGACTACCCAACGGATCGCTGCGCAAAGTTGAATAAGGCGGATAGACATCCCCGGCTTCAAAGCGCAACAAGAATAACTGAACAACCCCGAGCATAAAGCCCGACAAAATGATCACCAATAGTATGGCGCGTTTAGTATTCGCTTTGGGCAAGGGTTATCATCCTTTTCTGAAGCGCGGCAAAATGATCAAAATCGGGCTGTGCGATGGCATACATCCCGTACCAAACACGGTCAAAAACTTCCCTGCTGCGGGTAAAGGCCGTTAACAAATTTTCTTTCTGGTGAGCCCTTCGGCGCAGCTCTATTTCGTATTCACGATTAGACTTAAACTTTTCTATGGTAATCAAACCATGCTCGGCCAGCGCAGCGAGAGTGCCGAGGTAGAGGGCCCGCATCGCCAACCGAAGGGATCCCTTGCGGGTTAATTCGCGTGCCAGATCCAGCCAGCGGTTTACCGGCAGGTCGGCAGCGGTGGTGTCCTCATCTTCAAGATCCAACGTGGGTTCAACTGGTATCGCCTGAATCTCGTTTTGGGCGGTCTGGCGGCGGCTCCAGGAACGCCATAGGATATACGCCAGCACACCGATAAGACCGATCAGCAAGATGACAACGGCAATCCGCACCGAAGATATCCAGTCTGTATCCGATGCAGCTTGCTGGCGTGCACCTTTTGGCAACAGATCAAATAACCAATCGATGAATTGATCGATCCATTGGACAACGGTTTTAAATCCTTTGGCGAGCTGATCGATAATCCAGGCCACCACCGAAGCAATCGGCCCTTTGGGATCTGTTTCATCTTTGGCCAGCACTTCTCTGGGCATCCGCCAGGAAAATTCGCGTTGTTGAATGACGTTTTCTATCGAATGATCCAGTGCCTCAGGTTCGATGACATGGGCCTCTTTAGCCACGCTATATGATGGGCTGCCGACCATACAGATTATCATAACAAATCCGATGACCGCCGCTGTGCGACTCGCCACCAAGCGCTTTAATCCCATTTTTAGGTCATCACCGGAGGTTATGGCCGACCCATAAAAGCATCGCAGCGCGTAAATCGTCCTGACGAGAGGATTTATACACAAATAAGAAATGCCAATAGTTACCACCCAGAAGGTGGTGTTGATCACGTGAAACCCGCTGAGCGTAAACAGCGATTCAATTCCCAGATATTTTTTGACGAGGTGAGGCAAAATATAAATGGCGCTGGCGATGTTTAATAAAACCACGATTCCAAAAATAAAAAAAATGGACATCAAGATGTGATTCTGCCGTGGCCATAATCTGGCTTGAGACCACGCTTTTTTACATAGCATTTTCGCCGTGTCGTCTTCGTTTGCTGCTTCGACGGTCACATTCTGATAAAATGCATAGCACCAGCCAAAGGGTAGCGCGATCACAGCGGCCAGCGGCAAAACAAAAAATGCTGTCGAATGAATCAGTGTCTGGGTTGTCACCAGTGACACAATCCGTTGGAAGGACCATTGCGGTAAAGATTCCCCGCTAATTTTCATTTTTACCCGTGCGGCAAAGACAACATGCCAGCACTTCATCCAGATATAGAGTAATGTCAGACCCAAAGAGGCCACCGCATGATATCGCTGGGCATCAGCGCTGCGACTCATATCCGCCCAAAAATAAAACAGCGCCAATACGAAAGGAAGCGTTCCGATGGCGTAGGTTGAAAGCAAAAATAGGGGTGACTTCCTTAAGACATGCACGGCCTCTTCCAGAAGGAGAATCGCGCTTCTGCGATGTTCTTTAGTCTTGGGGTTCATGCTTAGTTCCACCACCCCTTTTCCCATAAGGTACCTTCATGAAAGGCCGAAGGAAGCGAAAGTAAAAGCTGGCCCAGGTAATAAAAAAATATCCACAACACCGTTGTGCCCAGAAGAAAATGCACCATCCGTCTCAAACCGCTAAACCGGCTCAGGGTGGAACCGATCACATCGGCATCTGCACTTAAACATGTGGCGCACAGCACCCGATCTTCATGTTCGGTCACGCATTCGCGACAAAAATAGCGCCGGCACTGTGGACAGCGTGCAACCGCTTCTCGCAGCAGATGATTGTAGCAACGTTGATGCAGCAAATCTTCCATTAGGAAATCCTTTTCGGTGCAGTATCGGGATGCGGGTTGGCCGGATTGCCCGCAGACGGGTCAATCGCATTTTTAGAAATTTTTAATAGAAATAGCCCCGGCAGGCCAATCGCCAACGCCCCGCTGAGCGCAATAATATTAAGCGTCAACATCAAGGTGTTATCCCAGGGTGTGGTGCTGGAAAAGAGTTTGATCATTTCCCACTGATTCTGGACGATTTCCGGATTCTTGAAAGCCAGTGCGACACTGATGATGTAGCCGCTGATAAATAAAAAGCAGATATATCCTAAAGCCGCCCAGGTCATGGTGCGGAGGGCATACTGCAAATTACTACCATGCTGTTTGACCAGTGCCACGACCACGCAGATCCCCATCATCAACATCACCGCCGTGCCCAGAAAGGTCAGGCCCACGTGCGTAAGCGCAAAACCGGCAGCCACAATCAAACCATTCAAACTCAGCAGCGCAAACAAAATCAAATGTACCCGCCCGCTTTCATGTTTTCGAACTTTTGGGGCCCTTTGAACCCGGCGTGTCGCTGAAGCTCGTTTTTTAAGGTTGAGAAGCTGCGCGCTCTGTAGGACGAGGATCTCTCGCTGAAGAGGCCCCTGGAATCGCTCGATGATCGGTTTGAGCTTATTCATGACCACTTGGGCTGTGGGTAAGCGATTCAGCGAATGCAATTTTTCAGTCTGAACAGCAGTCAATAGATGGGTTTCACAGGTGGGCCCTTTGAAAATATTGATGATCAAAATCAAACAGAGCACGAACGCTACGATGCTGTAAAACACCACCCAACCGCCTGAAGAAGTCAGCGCAAAAAGACCAAAGAGACCGAGCAGCGCACCCAACACGAAGTTTTGAATTTTTCCAATCTCGGTTTTGCGGGTGATGATGGCTTGAATGTCGTTGAAGTAATATCGTTTGTAATCCTCAGTACCCCAGCGGGCATAGATCTGAAGCAAATGGTCCCTGCTCCGCCAAAGGGTGTGCTGCCCCATAATGAAACCCTTTTTCTTGCCGGGCAGTCGCTGATAAGTCGGTGGTGGAGGTACAGCCATAATATGTTTATTTTATATTTCCGTGTGCAATCGTAAAATCTTTTTCCAAATGCGCATCTTCCTCTAAAATGCTTGAAAGCTGGGAGGCCATAAAGCTTGAATAAATGAAAAATTTCAGCCTCCCAGCCTTCCGGCCTCATAGCTTCCTAGCTTATTTCTGAACGTAGTGCATTCGAGCTTCAGGAAGTCATCAATCCCCCGATAAACAATATCCATCCGACAATTTGCAAACCTGCAATCCCAAATGCCAGGACAAAGCGAATTTTGCTGCGGGGTATGATGCTGCCGGGAGCATTCCAATAACGGATAACCATAAAGAGAACAACCGGTGCCGAAAGAATCGTCGGCCATATGAAAAGCGAGGAAACAAGCGCTATCGCTAAGGCAACCGTGTCATAACATACCCGATGATTCTCCAAATTTTTAATCTTGCGTTTGGTCTTGCCTTTCTCCAGGCAAGCCGGGCAAAGATGCCGATCGTTGAATTCGACATCGCACAAGGCGCATAGAAACCGACCGCAGGCTGAACATGCTACCGCCGCCTTTTTGGCGGGATGATAAAAACAACTGGCTTCTTTTTCACCCTGTAAAGGGACACCACTGTGGCCCGAAGGCAACTTGCGAAAAAGCGCCGGATAAACATCGGCGCGAATGGGTTCGTTACACGTCGCACAGGGTGTCAGCGCAAACGTATTGAGTACCTGAGTACGAAGCGGTGTTTTGCATCGGGTACAGGAAATCACGGTTCGTTCCTTCAAAGCCTTTTTATTTCAACAAAGCGGGACTATATCTCCCCTGATTTGATCACACGGGTATCGCAGATTCGGTCATGCAGCGCCCGCTTTTGGTCATCAAAACCGGCCATAATATAGCCGATGCCAAGAATCAACCCGCTGATGTATTTTGCAAAGTGCCGACCGACGGATCTGGCATAGCTGATCTTTTCAGCGTCGGCTGTGACTACTTTTATTTTACAGGCCATTTTACCCGGAGTGGCGGCGTATTTTCCCACAAACCAGATTTCATAGGCTGCCGGTAGGGCAAAATTGAAAATCGTTGCAACGATTTGAAATGAGACAAATACGGCCGGATTCTCAAGGGAGAACGCACCCATGATGGTCAGCGGAAGATAAATAATCATGCTGCCGATGCCTAAAATGATATAATCGATAAACCAGGCGCCAAAACGAAGCCAAAAACCAGCATATTCCATTACACCGGAAACCGTGACGCCTTCTTTGATTTTTTGAACAATAATCGGCTTGCAGCCGGCACACACCCAGACATCGGAAAACCGGATCATGTCATCCTCGGCAAAGGCCTGGCCACATTCAGAACACAGCAATTTCCGAACCGGCGGTGCCGGTTGCCCCGTTGCGGTCGCACCACGGGTTTTGCTGCGCACAAAAAGACCCAAGGCCTGCCACTCCGTCATGCCGGGTTGCCAGACAAGGGTTTTGGAATCTATTTTTTTGGCTTTTATCAGGGACTGCAGCTCAGTTTTGTCGATTGGACCGACCTGCCGGTCACCATCGGCGTAATACAAATCCATGTTTAACTCCGGTCAAATTTCACCGGTTTAGTTTATGGCTAATTTATTGGCATATCGGCCATATAGGCCTCAAGCTTAAACCATAAGCGACCTGGCTGAGCTTTTGCGCTCAACCAGGTGTTAATTGTTATTCGTTCTTCGTTCATGGTAATCAGCAATATAAAATAATTTATATTCTTTTCAAATGGTTGGTAAATCATCGCTAACGCATAACGCTACCTCATGAGGGTTATTTTAACATAAATCCGAACTTTCAGCTGTATTTTTATAATTGTTAGGGAGAGGAATGGCGCTGAAATTGAGCCTGGCTTGCTTTTTTTTACAATTGGAATGATGGTATAGCAGACTCCGCCGAAGCCGTTTCGGCTGCAAAGGGCTGGACTGGAATAATGGCAGCGGTGCCCTCTTGAACATTCCACCATCCTTACAACATTCCAATATTCCAACACTTTTCATGAATTGATTCAGGAAAAAAGGCGGTGTCGTTAATGCAGGATCTGGCTGAGAAACAGTTTGGTGCGATCGTGTTGGGGATTTTCGAAAAATTCCTCGGGAGTGTTTCCCTCCACAATCTGCCCAAAATCCATAAATAGCACCCGATGGGCCACACTTTTGGCAAAACCCATCTCATGGGTCACCACAATCATGGTCATGCCTTCCTGGGCAAGGTCAATCATAACATCCAGAACTTCTTTGATCATCTCCGGGTCCAGGGCGGAGGTGGGCTCATCAAACAGCATGACTTTCGGCGACATACACAGGCTGCGGGCAATCGCAACCCGTTGCTGCTGCCCTCCGGACAGCTGTCCGGGAAATTTTTTGGCCTGATCGGCAATTTGGACCTTTTCGAGATAATACATGGCGGTCTCTTCAGCTTCTTTCCTGGGGACCTTTCTGACCCATATTGGCCCCAGGGCCAGATTATCGACAATGGTCAGATGCGGAAAAAGGTTGAAGTGCTGAAAAACCATGCCGACTTCGGCTCTGATTTTTTCGATATTTTTAAGGTTATTCGTCAGCTCAATGCCATCGACAATAATCTGACCACGTTGATGTTCCTCCAGACGATTAATACAGCGAATCAGGGTTGATTTCCCGGAACCGGACGGACCGCAGATGACAATCCGCTCTTTTTGTTGAATGGTCAGATCGATGCCGCGCAGCACGTGGAATTCTCCAAACCACTTATGCATATCAATAATTTCGATAATGGGTTCCTCCGTGGGCTGCATCTCACTGTTGACTGCCTTTTCCTCGTTCATTTAATACCTCGTGTTCGTTTAAAATAATTTAGGCGCAATCGTCGAAAAATAGATTTTCCCCCCCAGAGCCTTTAGTGCCGCCAGGAAGCTGGGAAGCTATAAGGCCGGAAGGCTTAAAAATTAGAAACCAGTCACCCCCCTCAAGCTTCCTGGTTTCCCGGCATCCCAGCTTTCAAGCGAACCTTGCGCTTTCGTGCTTTTAAAACTAGTTGTTTTCGTGGTAAAAAAACTTTCTACAAAAAACAAATGCAGACGTGTTTAATGCTCCTCGGTTGACAGTTCCTTTTCCAATTTGCGGCTGTAATTGGCCATCGAAAAACAGCCCAAAAAATAAAGGATGGCGACAAAAATATAGGCCTCGCGGCTAAATCCCATCCATTCTGGATTTGAAAGCGTGGACTGCGTCGTTTTGAGCAGATCCCAAAGTGCAATAATGACCACCAAGGATGTATCTTTAAAGGCGGAAATCAGGATGCTGACCGTCGGTGGAATCACAATTTTTAAGGCCTGGGGTAAAATAATCAACCGCATGGTCAGAAAATAGCTTAATCCGATGGAATCTGCCGCTTCATA
The DNA here is from genome assembly GCA_050124655.1 of Desulfobacterales bacterium. GTDB lineage: Bacteria > Desulfobacterota > Desulfobacteria > Desulfobacterales > JAHEIW01 > JAHEIW01. Next base: position 3,833 of record JASFEV010000013.1, on the reverse strand, counting down.
TTGCCCCAGCGGCATGGCCTGCAAACCACCGCGCACGACTTCAGCAATATAGGCGGCTGTAAACAGAATAATGGCCACCTGTGCGCGCAGGATTTGATTAATGGTAATGCCTTCCGGTAGAAACAGCGGAAAGATAATGGATCCCATAAACAACAAACTGATCAGCGGGACTCCCCGGATGAGTTCAATGTAAACCACGCAGAGCATTTTAATGGCCGGCATTCGGGACTGGCGGCCCAACGCCAGCATGACACCCAGCGGATAAGCGGCTGTGAGTCCAAAAACCGACAAGAGCAACGTCAGCGGCAGCCCGCCCCATTGTGATGTTTCCACCCCGGACAAGCCCAAAATCCCGCCCCGCATGAGCACACCCATCACCACCAGACCGATGATCCAGCCATATCCCAGATACTTGTTCCAATGATTTCGATCGCGGCTGTAAAATAACAAACCACATAACATTAGGATGGCGATCAGCGGCCGCCAATGCTGATCATGCGGATAGAAGCCAAAAAGAATGAATCGCAGATTGGTCGTAATGATTGACCAACAGGCGCCGTCTACATCGCGACACACCGCTCCGGTCGTATTCCAGACACTGTCAATAAAGGCCCATCGGAACAGTGGTGGAACGATCTCCCACAGAAGATAAAGCGTGACGAGCGTCAGCAGGGAGTTAAACCAGCCGTTGAAGAGATTGGCTTTTACCCATCCGATGGTCCCCACACTGGTCACCGGTGGTTTTAACTCCTCTGACGGCTTCTCTTGAACGTAAGCTTCCATGCGTCCTTTATCTTTCGACCAGTTTAACCTTTTTGTTATACCAGTTCATAAAAGCCGAAGTGGACAGACTGAAAATAAGATAGACCGCCATGATCAAGGCCACGCCCTCGATGGACTGGCCGGTTTGATTCATAGTGGTATTGGCCACCGAAACAAAATCCGGAAATCCAATGGCCACCGCCAGCGAACTGTTTTTGGTCAGGTTGAGCATCTGGCTCGTCAATGGCGGAATGATCACCCGCAGTGCCTGGGGTAAAATGACCAGATTCAGCACCTGCGTCGGCCTTAAGGCAATCGACATGGCGGCTTCGCGCTGACCCTTACTCACCGATTGAATACCGGCCCGCACCACCTCGGCCACGAACGCGGCCGTATACAGCACCAGACCCAGCAGCAGAGCGATAAACTCAGGGCTGAGGGTCGTGCCGCCCTTAAAATTAAAACCCGTCAGCTCAGGCACATCCATTTTCGTGGGAGCGCCAAAAACCAGCCAGACGATCAAAGGCAGACCAATGATGGTGCCCATCGATATACGGAAGACCGGCAATGCCTGCCCGGTTAGATCCTGCCGTTTTTTGGCCCAGCGACGGAAAACGTACACCCCGATACAGGCGATGACGAATGCGATAAACATATATTTATGGGCCGGGTGGGATTCGGGAACAGCGAAGATAACGCCGCGGTTACACAGAAATAGGCCGTGAAAAGGATTGAGCGCCTGGCGCGGTGACGGCAGGGATTCGTAAAAAATCGCATACCAGAAAAACAGCTGCAGCAATACCGGAATATCCTGCATCACCTCAATGTAGATAGCAGCCAGTTTTGACACCAGCCAGTTGCTCGACAGGCGGGCCACACCGAGGATGGTTCCCAAAATCAGGGTGATCACAATACCGACAAAAGCCACCTTGAGCGTATTGAGGGCCCCGACGATAAGGGCGCGCCCGTATGTGCTGGCAGCCGAGTAAGAAATCAGGCTCTCACCGATCTCAAAAGAGGATTCCTTGTTCAGGAAGCCAAATCCGGTGGCGATTGCTTGCTTTTCAAGATTGATCAGGGTGTTGGAAATCAGATACCAGGCCAGCAATCCAAACATGCACAGCACGCCAATCTGGTACATAATGGCGCGCTTCTTGGGATCAAGCCAGAATGGTACCTTTACAGGCACACCGGCGTCCGCCTGGATCGCTTTTCCTTCAGTTGCCATGGCTATCTTTTGCTGAATGCAGTGTTAATCGGATTTCATTAAAAAAGCAAAGATGATTGCCGATTTAATTTTTAAAACAAGGTGCCCTGCAGGAATTGCAGGGCACCCTTCTAACCGATTATCTGAACGGAGCGGCGTACATGATACCACCTTCAGTCCACAATGCATTCAGTCCCCGTTCCAGGCCTAAAGGTGTATTCGGCCCGACATTGCGTTCATAGATTTCGCCATAGTTTCCAACTTGTTTGATGATATTGTAAGCCCATTTTTCGTCCAGGCCCAGGGCCTTGCCCATTCCCGGAGAAACGCCCAGAAAACGTTGAATTTCCGGATTTTTACTTTTGAGCATATCATCGACGTTTTTGGAGGTAATCCCCATTTCCTCAGCGTTGATCAAGGCCATGACCGTAAATTTGACAATATCAAACCATTGGTCATCTCCGTGACGCACAACCGGCGCCAGGGGTTCTTTGGAAATAATCTCAGGCAGCAATGCATAATCTGCCGGATTCGGCGAAACCGACCGCTGCGCGGCCAATTGCGACATATCCGAGGTCAGCACGTCACAGCGCCCGGCGAAAAAGGCCTTGTTCAATTCGGCCGTTTGCTCGATAACCACCGGTTTCCATTGCAGGTTGTTGGTGCGAAAAAAGTCAGCCGCATTCATCTCGGTGGTGGTACCCGGCAGAACGCAGACCGTCGCACCCCCCAATTCCTTGGCGCTCTTGATCCCTAATTTCTTGGGTACCAAAAATCCCTGACCATCATAATAGTTCACAGGAGCAAAATTCAAACCATTGACGGTTTCGCGGGTCAAGGTCTGGGTGGTGTTGCGGCAGAGCACATCGATCTCTTTGGCCTGCAGCGCCGGCAAACGTTGAACCGCCGTAAGGGCACTGAATTTGACTTTGCTTGCATCGCCGAATACGGCGGCGGCAATGGCCTTTGCCGTATCGACATCCAGCCCCTTCCAGACGCCCTTATCATCCGGCATGCTGAATCCGAATACACCACCGTTCACACCGGCAATAATATGACCTCTGGCGCGAACTTCATCAAGCGTTCCGGCCGACACAATGCCTGCCGTCAGAACCACTGCCAAAAACAGAGCGACAAGTAGTTTGAAATGTTTCATCATTTTGCCTCCTTTTCTCTTAATTAAAGGTTTCCCCGGCGAGATTCCTCCAATGAACCCGAAGGCTGCTGTCACCCCGGATGAAAATCGCCGAGTCATCAAAGACACCATCCCAAAACAAAGATTCTCAATTGAGAAAATGAATCCCGCTCATCAATTAAACAATTGAAATTAAATAAAATGGCTATAACAGAAAGAAGTTGGGTTTGGCAATAAAAATGTGTCCAAATCATCACCGCTGCGCCAGGAAGGCGCCTCTTCTCTTGACAATCATTCATGGTTTCGCTGTCAATCTTTTTCTCCGCCAAATATTTGGATTTTCTAACCATTCCATTGATCCTGTATTAAGTTAATGCGGATTTTAACCGATAATACTATGACAACTTTTGCATTTCCGATATTTTGAAGGAGAAGCAATGCAAGAAAAAGTCGGCAGAGCGCTGACATTTTAAGGAGTTCAGAATGAAAGCAACAGGAATGCCCCACGGAAAATATCCGATCATCGCGCGCTTATTTGATCTCATCAATCATATTTCAGAAGACCAGTTAATTCTGATCCTAAAAGAATTGTTAAAGGAAAAATTCAGCTCACAGCTGTTCAAGCTGATCATCGACATGTCCGATGAGCAACATGCCGCCTTGTTGAGGCATTTGCAGAAAAAGGACCACGCCATTGACAACAACGAGCGGCGAGGATATTCGCGCAAA
>JASFEV010000012.1:0-32355 GCA_050124655.1 Desulfobacterales bacterium | reverse complement strand
CAGGACATCGCCCATGCCCAGAATGCTGGAGGCCATTCGATCCGGGTGAAAGGCATCAAGATCGCTAAGCTTTTCACCCACGCCAATGAACTTGATCGGTTTGCCGGTTATGGACTTGATCGAAAGTGCTGCGCCGCCGCGGGCATCGCCATCCATCTTGGTCAGAACGACACCACCGATGTCCAGGGTCTCGTTGAACGCCTTGGCGATATTGACCGCATCCTGGCCGGTCATGGCATCGGCCACCAGCAAAATATCAGAAGGCTGGACAGCGGCTTTAATATCCGCCAATTCAGCCATCAGCGCTTCATCGATATGAAGACGTCCGGCGGTATCCAGCAGGAGGATATCGCATCCTTGCTGCTGAGCAGCGCTCAATGCCTCCTTACAAATTTGCACCGGGGTCTGATCTGTGCTGGACGGGAAAACCGGCACATCCAGTTGATTGCCCAGCTTTTGGAGCTGATCGATCGCGGCCGGACGATAAACGTCCGCCGGGACCAGATAGGGGTTACGGCCCTTTTTTCTTAAAAAGACGGATAATTTGCCGGCCGTGGTCGTTTTACCCGACCCCTGAAGGCCGACGAGCATTATCGCAATGGGCGTTCTTCCCGCAAGATTGAGCTGCTCATTGCGGCCTCCCATTAAATCCGTCAGGGTTTCATTGACAATTTTAATGACCTGCTGGCCGGGTGTCAGGCTTTCTAAGACCTCCTGACCCATTGCCCGTTCTTTGATGTCGGCAATAAAGCCCTTAACAACACGATAATGGACATCGGCCTCGAGAAGGGCCATGCGAACTTCTTTCAGTCCTTCTTCGATATTCTTTTCCGATAATTTACCGTGCCCTTTGAGCTTTCGGAAAATGGAATTTAATCTGTCACTTAAGCTATCGAGCATGTTTTTAACCGATCGAATCCATAAATTCTTGAAAATACAATTACAACAATGATATGTCAAGAAAATTCAAGTTTGATCGCTATTATAAGACCTTAAAACAGGTATTTTGCTGTTATAATCGGGAGTAATGGAGTGATGGGGTGCTGGGCTTTAGGCATTTTTGCATTTTTCCAACACCGTGAAACGCTTCAACTCCAACATTTCCACAATACAGGTCGGTCGTTATTTCAATTAATTAAAATGACTTAAAAAATACCGGCGCTATGATTTCGGATAAGAATGATGTCGAACGATGAAAAACAGAACATACTTGAGCTTGAGCAGGCGGAGTTGGTTGCGTGGCTGGAAGATCAGGGTGTTGAGGCGTATCGGGCGGATCAGATCTTAAAGTGGATCTACACACGGCAGACGGATTCATTTGACCGCATGACGGACCTATCTCAAGATTTGAGAGCCCGGTTGGCGGATCAATTTACCATCGATCGTCTCACAACCGAACACATTGCCACTTCCAAAGACGGCACGCGCAAATATGTGTTTCAGCTCAAAGATGGTAAGCGAATTGAAAGCGTCCTCATACCGGAACGCGATCATTATACTTTGTGTATTTCAAGTCAGGTGGGCTGCGCGCAGGATTGCGGATTTTGTCTAACCGCCCAAATGGGTTTTCAGCGTAATTTAAGCAGGGCTGAAATTGTTTCCCAGGTGCGCGATATTAAAAATGACCTCCAAGATCCAAAGTCTCTGACAAATCTGGTTTTTATGGGCATGGGCGAGCCGCTGGCCAACTACCGAAACCTGGTCGCCGCCATTCAGATCATCACCGATGGGCGCTTTGGCTTTGGCTTTGCCGGCCGACGGGTGACCGTTTCAACGGCCGGCTTGGCATCCCGTCTGGCCGATCTGGGTCGCGATACCCGTGTTAGTCTGGCCGTTTCGCTTAATGCCACCGATAACGACACGCGTAGCCGCCTGATGCCCATCAATCGAAAATTTCCCATTGAAAAACTGCTCGAAGCCTGCCGGCATTTTCCGCTGCGCGGCGGGCGGCGGATCACATTTGAATATGTCCTTTTAAAAGACGTCAATGACTCAGCCGACGATGCCCGTCGTCTGGCCAAACTGTTGCGGCCTATCAAATCCAAAATCAACCTGATTCCTTTCAACTCTTACCCGGGTAGCCCTTATCAGCGGCCGCATGAAGATACTATTTTCCGATTTCAAAAAATTCTAATCGATAAAAACTACACTGTTATGATTCGCCGCAGCAAAGGACAGGATATTTCAGCGGCCTGTGGGCAGTTAGCCGCTAGAGGGCAGATTTTTAGGTAGGAGATGTGTCGGTTATTCAGGGTTTCAGGTGTCAGGTGCAGCATTTTTTGCTTCTGGCTCCTCGCTGCTTGCTTCTGGCAAAAAGCAGTAAATCTTTTGCCAGCAGCCAGAGGCCAGCGGCCAGTAGCCGGACCCCTTGAACCTCTGGACTCAAATGAGCAACTTCTTAAAATCAGCTGTGGGAATGCCAATAACTTCGATGGTCTGCTTGCCGGATGGGGATTTGACGACCACCCCAACGGGTGTGAGGTTGGATGCCTTGCTGTAACCGACACATATAGAGCATGCCAGATAAATAATTTGTTGCGTACCACCGTGGGGGATCAGCCCTATGGGGCTGGGATGATCCTTGACATCAATGATCGTATCGATTTTCGGATTATGATATTTCAAGATATTTTCGTTGTCTTTTTCGGTGCGCCCGACAATTAATTTAGACTCGTGGTTTAATCGAAAATGGCGACCATATTGTAATAGGTGTAATTCTTCTTCGGTGCATGTGTCCTGATGGTCAAACAAATCCTTTAGCCGGCGGGAATAGCCGACATCGGTCAGCAGGCAACCACCGGCCGGGGCCGGGTAATCGGTGATGCCGAATTTGGAGGCCAGTGCAATTTGTTGTTTGCGGCCCCGTCCTGCAATGTCCAGTAAGCGTTCCCTATCAACCCATCCTTCCTTTTCGGGAATCGTTTCCGGAAGCTTTTTGGCGCTCAAAGGGCGCAATATATATCCTTTGAATCCGGAGTGTTTGGCCACATACATCAAAGAGGATTTCGTTTGGGACATAGGCCGCTGCCCGAGGACCTCTCCGCTGAACAGAAAATTAAAATTGTTTTGCTGCATCATCTCGCCGGCCAGTTTGAACATCAGCGCATGGCAATCCATGCAGGGATTCATCTGTTTGCCGTAGCCGGCCGGCGGATTCCGGAGCATTTTTATGTATACTGAGTAGATGGGCTTGACGGTTAAAGGGATGCCGGTTTTTTCGGAGGCCTTGCGGGCTTTAGCGGCTGAAAAAAAGGGCGTTTCAAATGTGATCCATTCAACCTCAATGCCCTGGTCGCGCAGCACCAAACCGGCCAGCATGCTATCCAGGCCACCTGAGCACAGGCCTAAAGCGCGCACATTTTGTTTTTGGGTATTCATATCATAACCAACAGTTTTTCATATTTTAAAAGTCAAGAGCAATCAACGCTCTGTTGGTTGTTCGTTGTCCGTGGTCGGTTGTCGGTCTATTATTTTTCTGGCTTGACTGCGTTTATAAAAGCAGCATATATCCTTCGCTTTGATAAAGAATTCAAGCACTACACTTTAACAATAGTCTCTAAAAGCAATTTTTGCAACTGACGACGGACAACTGACAACGGACTCAATCTATGCATTTGAAAGCACGTGCTGATAAAATTCGCAAGGTTCTGCGGGACATTTTTCCCGAAGTCAAAACGCAGTTGTTTCATCAGAATGCGTTTCAACTTCTGGTGGCCACCATTCTCTCGGCCCAATGCACGGATAAGCAGGTCAACCAGGTCACTCCAGTGCTCTTCAAAAAACTCAAAACGCCTGAAGATTTTGCCACGGCACCGCTGAAATCAATAGAAAAATGGATTCGCCCGACCGGGTTTTTTCACAATAAAGCCAAAAATATAAAAAATTGTGCCAAAGCAATTTTAGAACAACATGATGGAAAGGTGCCCCGGACCCTGGAGGAACTGGTAAAATTGCCCGGGGTGGGGCGCAAGACTGCCAATGTGGTTCTGGGGGCTGCTTACGGTATTCCTGGCGTTGTCGTAGACACTCATGTCGGGCGTATTTCAAACCGGCTTGGGCTGACCGAAAATAAAAATCCCGTAAAAATTGAATATGATCTGATGGACATTGTTCCCCGGCGAGAGTGGAACGATTTTTGTCTACGGCTTATTTTTTTCGGTCGCTCCACCTGTACTGCCCGCAAGCCAAAATGTCCGCAGTGTCCGCTAAAGAAATTGTGTCCCTGGCCCCATAAAACCGTTCAGTAATGTTGAATTTTACATAGTCGGCTCCTAAATTAAATGCATATAATTGTATCAATCTGTACAATTTAATACAGGGTTTGTAGTAAACCGTACCAGTTCACCTGTCCGCACAAAATTCGCTCAAATCCGTTTGTTTGGCATCCAACAATGTCTCCATCCAAGCGCTACAAAATCGACCATTTTGTAATTATATGTTATTTTTAGTAAGCAAAATATTTTTATTTCAATATTATTGACAAATAATTACAACAAAGACTATATATAAACTTTGTTTAGTCAGATCTGATCATTTTTTAACTGCTGACGCGTACAAAGGCAGGATCTCGATGAAGAAACTTTTGTCAACAAAGGCGGTTGCAGAGTTTTTGAATGTAAATGAAAAAATGGTTTACTCCCTGGTGGCCGAAAAAGGCCTGCCGGCCTCCAAAGTAACCGGCAAGTGGCTGTTTCCCAGAGATCTGGTTGAGCAATGGATTGAAACCCAGACCATCAACTATCCGGATACCGGCCATCTTCAGCGCCTCCAACCGGGATTGCTCATACTGGCTGGCAGCAATGATCCATTACTGGATCGAACAATTTCCCTTTTCAATAGTGAGTTTCAAGCGCCTATTGCCGTATTTGGAAATCTGGGCAGCATGGGCGGCCTGAGAGCTTTGCGCCAGAATCTTTGCCATATCGCGTCAAGCCATCTGCTGCAGGAAGATGAAGAAGAGTATAATTTTGATTACGCTTTTCAGGAGCTGGACGCTTTGCCGGCTGTTGTCAATTTTACCAGACGCGAACAGGGTATTCTGGTGCCCAAGGACAATCCTAAAAAGATTTCGAGTGTAGCCGATCTGGCCGAACCCGGCATGCGGATTGTCAATCGACCGCTGGGAACCGGGACGCGTTTATTGCTGGATCGCGAATTCAAAAAAGCCGGTATCAAAGGTGAAAAAATTGAAGGCTACCATCATGAGGTTCACCGGCATCTGGATGTGGGCCTTGAGATTCTATCTGGGCGGGCCGATGCCGGTCCCGGCATCGGTGCTGTTGCCGGTTTGTTGAATATTGATTTCATTCCTATTCGCCGGGAACGGTTCGATTTGATGGTTTTGAAGGATCGATTTTTCGACGAAGGGATTCAACAGTTTTTAGGTCTTTTGCACGAAGGCCCGTTTCGTAAAATGGCGCAAGCCTTACGAGGATATGACATCAGCTTAAGCGGCAAGATGGTGTTTCCCCAGAATTCAGAAAAGGAGGTTTAGATGACACGACGTGGATTGATTTCAAAACGGACTCTATTTGTAAGCGTTTTGTTGGCGTTTCCGCTATTTTTATTGGCCGATGTGACGGCCTCAGAAATGCAAAAGGTCATCATCTATCATGCCGGCAGCCTCAGCGTCCCCCTTACCGAAATGGAGCAAATATTTGAAAACGAGCATCCATCCGTCGATATTATCCGCACAGCCGGTGGCAGTACCAAAATGGCGCGATTGATTGCAGATCAAGGGCACCCGGCAGATATCATGGCTTCAGCGGATTACGCGGTTATCGATAAATCTCTGATCCCGGCAAGGTCAAACTGGAACATTCGTTTTGCCACCAACCAGCTTGTTCTCTGCTACACGGGCCGCAGCCGGTATGCCGACGAGATTAATGCGCAGAACTGGTATGACATTCTGGCCCGCAAGGATGTGTCCTGGGGGCATTCGGATCCCAATCTGGATCCTTGCGGTTATCGCAGCCTGATGGTGCTGCAACTGGCGGAAAAATTCTACCAGAAACCGGGCCTATACGATCAATTGATTGCCAACCGCCCCAAAGAAAATGTCAAGGCTAAGGCCGTCGAGCTGGTTGAGTTGCTGAAAAGCGGGCAAATGGATTATGGCTGGGAATATCTTTCGGTTGCCGCCCAGCATGATCTTAAGTACATTCAGCTCGACGATCAGATCAACCTGGGCAATTACAAATTCGATGATTTCTACAAGCAGGCCACGGTAAAGGTGACCGGCAAAACAGAAGGTACCTGGATGACACGAACGGGCAAATCCATCACTTATGGCGTTACGCTGATCAACCAGAGTCCTAACCCGAAGGGTGCGATGTCTTTTCTACAGTATTTGCTTGATCCAGCCGGTGGGCTTGAAATCTTAAAGTCCATGGGGCAACCGCCGTTTGTACCGGCACGTGTGCCGAGTCAAAATGACTATGATCGATTGCCGCCGGGATTAAAGCAACTCGTTGAGGTTCGTCAATAATAAAAGGTACCCATTTTTAAAATGACATGAAAGGAATCAAAAATGAAACGGTTATGTGTTGCGGTATTTTGTCTGGCACTGGTTGTTTATTTTTGGCCGACAAGCTCTTTAGCTAATGAAAAAATGCTGATGATGGCGACGACTACCAGCACGGATAACACCGGGCTGCTGGACTATCTGGCCCCAAAATTCAAAGAGGCCACCGGAATAGAGTTAAAGTGGACTGCTACCGGTACCGGCAAGGCGCTCAAACTGGGCGAAAACTGCGATGTGGACATTCTCATGGTCCATGCGCCCCCGGCCGAGAAGAAATTTGTGGCCGACGGCTTCGGCACGGATCGTCGCGAGATCATGTACAATGATTTTGTGATCATTGGGCCTGCGTCGGATGCGGCCGGCATCAAGGGCAAATCGATTAAGGATGCATTTGCGATGTTGAAAGCCAAACAAGCCGTTTTTGCCAGCCGGGGTGATAACTCCGGAACGCACAAAAAGGAGCTTGCCCTTTGGCAGGCGGCAGATCTGCCGGTGCCGGAGAAAGAAAGCTGGTATGTTCAGACCGGCCAGGGAATGCTGGCAACAATTAATATTGCGGCCGAACGCAACGGTTATACAATGACCGACCGGGGCACCTACATCAAATATGAAAGCAATTTGCAAGGCAATCCGCCGCTTAAAATTCTGGTGGAAGGCGACGCGGTTCTGCTCAATCAGTACAGTGTGATTGCCATAAACCCCAAGCATTGTGCCAAGGCCAACTACGACACCGCCCAACAATTTATAAAATGGATCGCCGGGCCTCAGGCGCAGCAGTTGATCAAAGACTTCAAACTGCTGGGCAAACCGTTGTTTACACCCAATGCCAAAATGTAGCTTTGTGTCCAGAAAACTAACGAAAATGCGACTACAGATCAGCAGCCTCAATTGCTTCAAGGCATTCTGTCTGTAGTCGCATTTACTTGTGCGGTCATGGATTTTATTTTAGATGGATTTATCCACGCTTTTCATTTGCTGACCAGCGGCAACGCTGAAACCTATTCGGCGATATGGGTCACGGTCAAGGTGTCGAGTTACTCTATCTGCTGCAGCCTGCTGATCGGAATCCCGCTGGGGTTTTGCCTTGGCTATTTCGATTTCAGGTGGAAAAAGTCCCTGCGAACAGTGGTGGATACTTTGATGGCCTTGCCGACGGTTTTTATCGGCTTGCTCGTTTATGCGTTTATCACCCACCGCGGTCCGCTGGGTAACTTCGGCCTGCTGTTCAGCCTGCCCGGAATTGCCATCGGCCAGACCATTCTGGCGCTGCCGATCGTCATCGGCTTGAGCGCGACTGCGGTTGAAAGCATGGACCAAAAGCTCCGAATTGCGATTATATCGATGGGGGCCAACCGGCGCCAACTTTTTATCAGCAGTTTGTGGGAGGCGCGACACGGCCTGCTGGCAGGGGCGATTGCGGCCTACGGGCGCGTCATGACCGAAGTGGGGATCTCCATGATGGTGGGTGGAAATATCAAGTGGCACACGCGCACCATCACAACGGCCATCGCCCTGGAAACCAACAAGGGGCAATTCGGGTTGGGCGTTGCCTTGGGCATCGTTTTGCTGGTGATTGCGTTTTGTGTGAATATCTCAGTTTCATTCTTACGCCGAAGGGTTTAAACGTGAACCAACCCCTTTACGAACTCAGATCTCTGGCGCATTCATACGGTGGCAAAACGGTTGTGTCCATTGAACATCTTGCCGTACCACCGGGATCCATTTTGGGCATCATCGGTCCCAATGGCAGTGGAAAAAGCTCGTTGTTAAGACTGCTGGGTCTGATTGAAAGACCCACCCGGGGAAAAATTTTGTTTAATGGCCGTGAAGTCGCGCCGTTTTCCGATGAAGCCCGATTTCTGATTTCCCTTTTGCCGCAAGAGCCCTTTCTAATGAAGCGCAGCGTTTTCAACAACGTATCCTACGGTTTGAAATTGAGGGGCAATGGTGGGGATATTTCTGCCCGGGTCGGCGAAGCGCTTGCGTGGGTCGGTTTGTCCAGTGCGGACTTCGCGAGGCGCCCCTGGTATGCGCTCTCGGGTGGAGAGGCTCAACGGGTGGCCCTGGCAGCCCGCCTGGCATTAAAACCTGAAGTGCTTTTGCTGGATGAACCCACCGCCAGTGTCGATGCGGCCAGCGCCCAGCTGATCAAGGAGGCTGCCCTAAGGGCGCGCCGGCACTGGGGTGCTACGCTGATCGTTGCCAGCCACGACTGGCAATGGCTTTACGAAATTTGCGATGAGATACGGCACATTTTCAAGGGGCAGATCTTTGGAACGGGCCGGGAGAGCATCATTTTCGGCCCCTGGCAGGAACAGAAACCGGGAAAATGGGCAAAAATTTTATCCGACAAACAACAAATGATTGTTCCTGTGCCGCCGAACCAGGAAGCCGCAGCGGTCATAAAAGACCTTGCTGTCAGCGAATCGGAGTTAAGAGACGGCGATGATGATCTTATTTTGCGGGGCCTCGTATCCCGGCTCAGCCTTGAAAAAAACACGGGTCAGGTTGTTGCCACGATCATTGCTGGTAACCTGCCCCTCTCCGTGGGATTAACGCCTCAACAGGTACAGGAGCGGACGATTTTCCCGGGTAAAGACATATTCATTCACTACAGCCTTGAACAGGTTAAATGGATTTGAGCAATGAGAATTGATTTACGCTCTGATGAACGATAGCCGCTGATTTAAACGTTGAGTTTTCCGTGCTTGAGGAGATAGGCAACGGCAATACCCGCGATGAAACCGGCCGCCAGATTGGTGGCCAAGGTTATTCCTAAAATAACCAGACTCACAAACAGGTCTTTGCGTGCAGTTAAATCCAGTATGGTCAGGCATAGCTCGCCGCCGGCAAAAAGCAGCAATATCCCCAGAACAGCCAATGGAAGAAGATTGATGATAGACAATGAACGGTCGCCCAAAATAACTGCCAGAACAATAAATGCCCCTCCGATCATGATATTCGAACCGGCAGTTCGGGCACCGAAACGGTAATGCGCTGCCAGCCCTCCGGCCCCGTGGCAAAGGGGCATCCCTCCAAACGTTGAAGTCAAGAAGTTGGCGAGTGCCATGCTGATGGTTGCACTACGATAGGTAACTTTGCTGGATTGCGTACTGAAATACGATTCTGACAAATCTGTGTAGGCAATGACCGCATTGCCCACCGTCATCGGTATTTGCGGCAAAACCAGGGCAAATAGTGCAAAAGTAAAATCGGCGGAGGTGGGCCAGCCGAAGGGAAGAAGCGTCGGCAGATTGATGCCGACGCGCAGCTCATTCAGGCCCGGGCGATTACCAAATATTAAGCCCAAGGCCAGTCCGGCAGCTACGACGATAAGTGCGGCCGGAAATCGCTTGTTCTCCAGCAGAACCAGCGTTAGGCATGCGCCGGCAATACCGATAATAATGCCGATGGGAACCGGACCGACGGATTGAACCCATAGATAGGGTTCGACGGCTTCATGGATTTTTTGAAGCGCTGACGTGCCCAGCATTAGTTTGACGCCTTGTACCATCAATAGGATGCCGGTGGAAAGCTGGACGCCTCTGACCACTGATTTGGGGATGTATTTCCCAATCACGGCAATGGCTCCGGTAACACCGATCAACAACAAAACGAGGCCCATCAAATATCCGGATGCCGTGATTTGGGATGCACTCATGGTTGTGGCAATGGCGTAAGCGCTGATTACTTTCATCGGCTGCACCGGTACGGTGACGCCGAAATAAATTCCGGCAAGCACATAAAAAATGCCCAGCGTCAGGAACAAACCCGTCGGTTTGAGCCCGTTAATAAGTATCATCCCCACAGCCAGAGGCAAAAGAGTCCCCAGATCTCCCAAGGAACCGGCCAATTCTAAGCGATTAAATTTGTAGTTCCGCTGCATGTGCATTCTCTCTTCGAATAATCAGTAGCATATGTGTCTGTTCTGGTCAAAGTCCCCGGACAGTTGCTGCAGGCGTTCAAATGAATTTTGGACGTTGAAATTCGCCTTAAAATATATTACCTTAGTAACACCTGTATTCTGTGATATCATACGGTTGACATTTTAAGTTAAACTTTTGTGACCGAGGGCCTCTCTACAAGAAAGTCTATTTGTTTTGTTTATTCGAGATTAAGCGAAGAAAGGCATTTTGTCTCGGTAAGATGAGATGCCTTTTTGTTATTTTTTAAAGACTGAAAAGGATAATCAGAACTGTGAAGGTTGGCAGAAACGACCCCTGCCCCTGTGGCAGCGGGTTGAAATATAAAAAATGCTGTCTTGAAAAAGAAGTTCCGGATAGCAAAGATCCCGGGGCGCTGTATGCCCAGAGATACAAGATTCGGCTCAAAAAAGAAGCCGATATCAAGGGTATCCGCAAGGCCGGACAGCTGGTGCTGGACACCTTTGAGCAAATCACCCATAAAATTCGTCCGGGAATCCAAACAGACGACATTAACACCATTGTCCATGATTTTACCGTCAAACACGGCGCCCGACCGGCGCCTTTAAATTACAGGGGCTTTCCCAAAAGTGTTTGCGTTTCGGTCAATGAAGTGGTTTGCCACGGCATTCCCGGACCGCGCGTACTGGAAGATGGCGATATCGTTAATGTCGACATCACCTCGGTACTGGATGGTTATTATGCCGATGCCAACCAAACTTTTTTTGTCGGCACACCCGGTCCCGAAGCGGTAAAAATCGTCAGTGTTGCCAAAGAGTGCCTCAAGCGCGGTATATCCATGGTACAACCCGGCAACACCATCGGCGACATTGGCTGGGCGATTCAAACTTACGCTGAGGGGCAGGGATGTTCAGTGGTGCGCGACTTTGTCGGCCACGGCGTCGGATTTGAATTTCACGAAGCACCCCAGGTTCCGCATTTCGGGCAAAGAGGGCAGGGCATTCGTCTCATTCCGGGCATGGTCTTTACGATCGAGCCCATGATCAATTTAGGCGGCCATGAGTTGAAAATCCTGGATGATAACTGGACAGCCGTCACCAAAGATAAATCCTTATCCGCCCAGTTTGAGCAAACCATTCTGGTAACCCAGGCTGGCTATGAAAGCTTAACACCCTACGACCTGTCCTAAATAGGTTGGCCGGTTAAGCCAGTTTAGCCAGTTGAGCCCGTTAAATAAGGAATAATGCCTAATTTATTCTTTAACCGGCAAACGGGCTAACGGGCAACGGGCTCAACCTGTAGATTTATATTATTTTAAGTCTAATCACCACATAGACAATAATATCGAGTTATCTCTAACTATACTTCTGATACCAGTCCTTCCGGCCGCCGGCCCGTCTTTTTTGCGACAATCTGTAAAATTCCCAGCATAGCCAACACGATCACAATAATGCAGGTACACATGGCGTTGGCGCTGGCGGTCCAGCCGTCATTGTCAAGCATGATGATTTCGATGGCTGCCAGATGGACGGTGGCGGAGACCAGAAAGATGACGGCGCTGATGGTGGTCATCGAGCGCATGAAGAAGTAGACGAAGTTCTGAAAGAAGGCCACCCGTGATAGGGGGAATATGATTCGGAAAAAGGTGCGAAAGGTATCGCCGCCCAGACTGATGGAAGCTTCCTCGATGGATGGATCGATGTTTCGCAGATTGGAAATACTGGACAAGATGCCCAGGGTGAAATTGCAGATGACGATATTGATAACAATAATCCAGGGCGTTCCGTAAAAAAAGTAATAGGGTTTGTTAAAGGCCAGAATATATCCCAGCCCCATCACCAGACCGGGAATCGCCGCCGGCATGACCGATAACAGATAAATTGTCTGTTTCATAAACGGCTTGCGTGTTTCCATGACATAGCCGGCCACCAGCGTAAGGAAGGCGCCGGCAATCCCCACGATCAGTGAAACCCAGACGCTTGTCCAGATCGCGGAATATCCGCCGATGGAGGGAAAATTATAGTGAGCCAGAGTCAACGACCAGTCATATGGCCAAATTTTTACAAAAGAGCCGATGATAACCGTGGCAAATACCAGAAAAATGGCGAAGGTGACCAGGCTGCAATATGTCATATACGAAATTTTCTTCACCTTCCGGGAGGGTGGAATGACAGGTCTGGCCGCCCCGCTGATCATGGAAAATGTTTTACGGGAAATATAATAATTGAGCATGAAGGCCATCAGCGACGGCACCAGCAAAATAATGCTGATGGTGGCTCCCAGGTCAAAGCGATAAAGATTGGTGACCTGGGCGTAGATTTCGGTGGCGAGCACATTATAATCGGCCCCAATGACCACCGGGTTGCCAAAATCGGTAATGGTCAAATTGAATGTCAGGGCCGCGGCGCTGAAGATGCCGTATTTAGCAGACGGAACAGTGATGCGGGTAAACACCTTGAAGGGCGATGCCCCCAGACTTTCGGCCGCCTCATCCAGCCGGATATCCACCGCCGATAGAGTCGTGTACAGGATCACGAAGGCGTGCGGCAGGCAATATAGAACTTCGGAAACAATAATCCCGGTGGCCCCGTATATATTCCAGTCGGTCTTTAAAAGATGGGCCGTGATCAAGCCATTGCGGCCGAATAAAAAGATCAGCGCCAGCGCCTGAACAATAGAGGGTGCGATCAGCGGCAGCATGATGACGTTGCGGAAAAAGGTCTTTCCACGAATGGTCGTGCGGGTCATGGCATAGGCGTAGAAGAACACAATAATCGTAACAATGATTGTGGTAGCTACCGACACATACAGGCTATGCCACAGCGCTCTGAGGGTATAGGCGGTGGTGAAATATTTTTGAAAATTGGCCATAGTGAAATTGGCCAGGGCAAACTCGCCGCCCTTGAAAAAGCTCATCTTGAGAATCGCCGACAGGGGGAAAAGCATAAAGAAGCACAGAATCAGGCCGATAAAAATGGTCACGGTCGGAATAATGAACCGATCGATTTCCATCCGGGCGGCAGAAACCCGATATTTTGTGGTTATGTCGGCAGTTGCTGATGCAGTCGATTCCATATTATTCGGTTGCCGGTTGAGCCCGTTATAAAAGGAGATAGATCTATTCTTATTATTTTACCGGCTAACGGGCGCAACGGGCTTAACGGGCTCAACCTTATTTTGTAGCTCTAAATGAGTTTTCTGAACAATTCCTCATACTGATGAAATTCATCCGGTGGGAAATAAAGCTTAAATTTATCCTTTCGTTTTAAACCCAGCTTTTCAAATTCTTTTTCGGAAATATCTACCAGCATTTCTTCTTCTTCCAGGATGAACGTAACTCTTACGATCGCCCCTAAAAAATTGATCACCTCGGCCTCAACTTCGACCACATTCGAAGGCAGATAGTGTTCAGCAGATGCGGCTTCATCCACCAGTTCAATATTTTCGGGCCGAATGGCCAGATAAACCGTCTCGTCGCCCGTCTCATCCAGGTTTGAAACCGCCAGTTCCAGTCGACCAAACTGAACAATGCCGTTTTTTTTCTTTCCGGTGATAAAGTTGGAGGTTCCAACAAACTCAGCAATAAAACTGGTTTTGGGTTTTTTATAAATTTCCCAGGGTGAGCCGATCTGTCTGATTTCACCGTCTCGCATGATGGCGACCCGGTCCGCCAGTGCCAGGGCTTCTTCCTGGTCGTGGGTGACATAGATCATGGTGATGCCCAGCTCTTCCTGCAGCTTTTTGATAACGGTGCGCAGGCGGATCCGAATTTTGGCATCCAGGGCGCTCAGGGGTTCATCCAACAAAAGGACCCTCGGCTTGATGGCCAGTGCCCGCCCCAATGCCACCCGTTGCTGCTGACCGCCGCTCAATTGCGAAGGATAGTGGCGCTCCCAGTCTGCCAGGCCCACCAGCTGGAGGATTTCACTGACGCGTTCATCGATGAGCTTGGAAGGCATTTTACGCATTTTTAGGCCAAATGCCACATTTTCATGCACCGTCATATTGGGAAAAAGGGCATAGGATTGAAACACGATCCCAAAATCCCGTTTTTGCGGAATAACATCGTTGATGTTGTTACCGTCATAAATGACATCTCCGGTTGTCTGTTGCTCGAAACCGGTAATGATCCGCAAAAGTGTAGTTTTACCGCACCCGCTGGGCCCAAGAAAACATATAAACTCCGCCGGCTCGATCACCAGGTCCACATCTTTGACCGCCACCAGCTCGCCGAAGTGTTTGCTGATATTTTTCAAAATCAGTTGTTTGGAGGTGGTTTCCATAAGAAGGTCCAATGAAAGACAAAACTTCATAAATCCTCTCGGGGGAGGATTTATGAAGTTTCTAACCGTTTTATGTGCCTGTTTATTTCAAGAAATGACCCTGCCAGACCTCCAGGATCTTAGCGCGATTTTTAGATTGCCACGGAAAATCCATTGGTGCCAGCTTAATGGTTTCAAGGGCAGGCAGGTCTTTCGGCCCGGAAACACCCGGATAGGTGACCCCCAGCTTGAATTTGGCATATTCTTCCATGGCCTGTTTGCTGATGGCCCAGTCCAAAAATTTCTTGGCGGCCGCTTCGTTTTTGGCGCCTTTGAGCAACGCGTTGGCCTCGAGTTCAAATCCAGCACCTTCCTCGGGCATCACCAGGGCGACCGGAAAGCCTTTCTTTTTTAACGAAGAATAGACAAAAGCAAAAGAGGCGCCGACCGCATATTCGCCGGCGGCCGTTAATTTGGCTGGTTTGGAGCCGCTTTTAATGTACTGCCCCATGTTTTTGTCCAATTTCTTCAGAAAATCCCAGGCTTTATTTTGCTCAACGGGTTTGTTCTTATAATCCGGGTCCATCATAACCAGCAGGCTGGCGACTTGCAAAAATCCTGTGCCGGAGCTGGCCGGGTTGGGCATGATCAAAGCATCCTTGTAAACCGGATTCAAAAGGTCATTCCAGCCTTTGGGCATCGGCATATTTTTTTGTTCCAGTACTTTGGTGTTCGGAACCAAGGCGGCGGCATACAGATCAATAGCCGTCCAGTAGCCTTCGGGGTCCTTGAAGTTAGCCGGTATCTTATCCCAGCCCTTTGGTTTATATGGGACCAGCATCCCCTTGGGGATAAATTCCGACATATTGGTGACCGCCCAGCCCCAGATGCAGTCAGCCTGAGGGTTGTCCCTTTCGGCCAGCATGCGCGCTCCCAACTCTCCTGTAGAAAGTCGGATAGCCTGGATATCCAGATCGGCCAGCTCTTTTTTGGCCACCTTGAGATATTCGACAATCTCTTCATTTTCCAATGAAGTGTACACCACTACCTGTTCCTTAGCGGTGGCTACAGCTGTTATTAGGAAAACAGAAATTAGGCCGCAGACAAAAAGAATTGCAATCTTTTTCATAATCGATCCTCCTTTTTTTATCTAAATTGAGCGTTTATTGATTGAGGGAAAAATTCTACCAGTAGCTTTAATCTTTCAGAGGCGTATCTACGAATTTGTCAAGTGCTCAATTTAGGCGTTGGTGTTGTGCTGAACTCAATTTATTTTTTAAATTAAGCTATATGATCAAAATAGATATATTTTATGGAGAGACCCTGTCAAGAAGAAATGTAGGTAAGTAATGGTGTCCTTGTCGTTCTTAATTCTAGTTTCTATTCAAAACCAGATTTTTAAGATGCTCAAAAACATCTGAGCCTTCTGCGGCAGCCTTTTGTTTGCCGGTAGCGACCTGTTGGATGAGCTCTATCTTGGGTTTATCGAAGCTGCTGATCTGCTCATCGATGAGCTTTAGCGTGCCGTGGATCTGGCTGTAAATGACCATGGGGCCGTATAGAACCTCACCGCCGGCTTTGGTGGTCAGTGCCCCGAAAATGATATGGCGGCTGAGCTGAAATGCTCTGGGCGCCGGCCTGTAATCCAGCAACTCGGCAAACAGCTCCAGGCTTTCGATCACGCCATCCGGATAATCTCTTTCCAGCGATGCCTGGCCCTCTTTGGCAATCTCTTCGATATCGGTTGCATTAAAAGAAAGATCGAGCTGGTCGATGCATTCCTGTTGAATGGCCTTAACCGATTCGTCTTTGCGGCTGATTTTGACGTCAGAATCTTTGAGAATTTTAATCATGTTGCGGATCTTGACCATCTCTTTGATCAACGGACTTTTGCGTATGGTCACATCCTCGATGGTCGTCCGGTAAATCGGCAATTCGTTGTCGAGAACCAGTATTTTTTTTTGCTCCCCCTCCATCGGTTCGACATACAGATCCAGATCCCGTGACTTCTCGTGCTTATATGGGCTTATTTCCAGCAGCTGGCGCATGGCATCTTTGTCCACCTTGCTGCCGCTTTCCGCAGGTCCCATGGAAGCCATCACTTTGGCGGCCAGACGATCGATCTTCATTTTGGTTAGCAGATTTTCTTTGAAGGACATGGGGCCCCCTATCAATACGGTTTAGGTTTAATCATTTCATGAGTCTTTTAATCGAGGTTGTGGCTGAATGTCACCGGAGTAATGGAGTAATGGAGCAATGGAGTAATGGTTTGAGCAACTGATGGGAATCGCATCATCTCCATTTCTGTTTTTGACAATACTCCAACACTCCAGTACGCCATTGCTCCAGTATTAGGCTTTTTCCCTGCTTTACCACATCGCTAACAGCAAGTAAACTTTTCCTGATAAAAATACGATTTGCTGTTTGGCGGGTTGCCAACAGTAAATTATTTGTATATATAAAAAATTTTTATATTTGACTCGTTAATGAAAAGAGAGAAGAAAAATGGCGGAGACGATCAAACTGGTTTACGGCTCAAAAGAATTTGAACTTCCGATTGTCACGGGATCCGAGGGGGAAAAGGCCATTGATATCTCAAAGTTGCGGGCCACCACAGGACTGATAACGCTGGACCCCGGCTATGCTAATACCGGCAGTTGCTCCAGCTCCATTACCTTTATGGACGGGGAAAAAGGAATTTTGCGATATCGAGGTATTCCGGTTGAGGATCTGGCTGCCAAGGCCACCTTTAAAGAGACTGCTTATTTGCTGATCAATGGCCGATTGCCGAATCGTGAGGAGTTGACCCGGTTTTCGGTTATGCTCAATGATAACTCGCTGGTGCATGAGGATATGCGCACCTTTTATGAAAGCTTTCCGCGTTCTTCACATCCCATGGGGATTCTATCATCGATGGTCAATGCCCTGAGGAGTTTTTATCCGGAGCTGCAGAATCTGGAAGAGGAGATTAACATGACCATGACCCGCCTGCTTTCCAAGATTCGGACGCTGGCGGCCATGTCTTATAAGATTTCGAGAGGCCATAAAGTGGTCTATCCCCGGCCCGATCTGGCCTATTGCGCCAATTTTTTAAATATGATGTTCGATTCGCCGGTTAAACCCTATGAGATCGATAACGATGCGATCGATGCCTTGCGCGTGTTCTGGATTTTGCATGCCGATCATGAACAAAATTGCTCGACATCGGCGGTGCGGCTGGTGGGAAGCGCCCGGGTTACCCTGTATGCTGCCATTTCAGCCGGTATCGCCGCTCTGTGGGGTCCTTTGCATGGCGGGGCCAACCAGGCCGTTATCGAAATGCTCAGTGATATTGCTGAAAACAAAAATATGGACCAAGCGATTGAAAGGGCCAAAGATAAAAAAGACCCCTTCCGCCTGATGGGTTTCGGTCACCGGGTTTACAAAACCTATGATCCACGGGCCAGGATCATGAAAAAAATGTGTGATACGCTTTTGGACAAACTGAAAATTTCCGATCCGCTGCTGGATATCGCCAAGGAGCTTGAGGCAGTGGCGCTAGAGGATGATTATTTTGTTGAACACAACCTGTATCCGAATGTCGATTTTTACAGCGGTATTGTCTTGCGGGCGATCGGAATACCGACCAACATGTTTACGGTGATGTTTGCCATTGGTCGATTGCCGGGCTGGATTGCCCAGTGGAAGGAAAGCCTGGATGATCCCAACTGGAAACTGGGCCGTCCCCGTCAGATATATACCGGTCCGGCGCAGACTGAGTTTGTCCCCATCGATAAACGCTAAAAGCTATCTCAAAAATGCATCTACTCGTTATTGGTTGAGCCCGTTGCCCGGTTAAACAAAACAAAATTAGAACATTTTTTTTATAAACGGGCTCAACTGGCTAAACCGGCAACCGGTAAACCTGATGGCTTGAGCCACTATTTTTAAGATAGCTTTAACCTTGTCTTTCTCCTTCATTAGTCAAGGTCGACTACGGCTGGCGCAGACCACTCTGTTCATCGCAGGCCAATAAACGCTTGGAAAATAGATCCGGTCGCTATTCTACGGTCGGAACCACCATGACGGGACAGGGGGCGTGTGCAATCACATTTTGAGCAACGCTGCCCATTAGAACGCGTTTGAGTCCGGTGCGGCCATGGGTCCCCATAAGGATAAGATCAACTTCTCTTTCCTTGGCCTCCTGAACGATAAACTCGTGGGGTGCGCCCCCCATGCGAACGATGGTCTCGCAGGCGATTTTGGCCTTGTCGATCATTTTTTTGGCTCTCTCAAGATGTTTTCCGGACTCTTCTGACATTTTCTCTACAAGATTCGGGGCCACCGCCATCTGTTCCGGATAGAGATCAACCACGCTGATCAAAAATATTTGACTGTTACAAATCCCCCCCAGGCTGATGGCCTGGTCTACGGCCGCCATGCTGAAGTCGGAGCCGTCAACAGCCACCAGAATTCTTTCACCCCGGGTCAGGGGACATACGCATTTTAATTCTGTCATATTTATGCCCTCCGAATTGAACAAAGAGCTCAACATAAGGTTATCGTTTAATAAAGACTATTTTCAATACTAATGCATCCCGACGATTCCGATCATGGACAGGGCGACAAGACCAGATACCCAAAGGGACAGTATGACATAAAGATAAATCTTGTCAGAGATATATGCAAACGCAGCGACGATCAGGGCCCACAGCGCAACACTACAACCCAAAGCCAGACCGAACTGGGTGAAACCATCCCCATAGGTAAAATGCTTGAGGTAAAAGTGCCCTCCGGGAAATTGACCGCCCACCTCCTGCCAGACCGTCTGGGCATCTTTGCCCTGAAAAATGGCATTAAAGAGCTTGTAAGGATTCAACACATTGTTATCCGGTGATGCCACGGATATGACCGGACCGACCATGCAGATCAGACAGGAGATGATGGTGATCCAGTATACGATGGCACCATATACGATTTGTGCACGCGGCATTTTCGGGGTTTCTGGAGCGCTCATATCATCACCTCCTTTAGGATTCAGATCGTGTGAATTTAATGATTGAACGGGTGACACCCGCAAAGATCACCAGGAATACGAGACCATTGAGCCATACCGGCACCGGGCCGATAACACCCAGCATGCCCAGGCCTTTGGTCAGCAGCCCGAAGCAGGCAAAAAACATAAAGCCAATGAGCAAGAATCTGACGAAACCGGCCTTGACCCGAATGAGAATCAGGGCACCGAGCAAACCGCCCAGGACCTGACCGACCAGCCAGGGCGCCGCAAACACCGGGATGATGGCGCCCATCAGCAGATAAGGCCACACGCCGATACAGTCACCCATCCCGAGCAAGACCCCGCTGTTGGCAGCGGCCACCTTGAGGGGAACAGCCATAATCACGTTTTGGGCCGGCACGATGGCCCATCCGGCTCCCAGGCCGAAAAAGCCGGAAAGCAGACCGACGCCGATTATGGCCACGATAACCCAACCAGCCCGGGTCAAGGGATAATCGATGACTTTTTTCAGGGATACTTCATAGTAGGGTTGGGAGAGCTTGAGCCACTTGGTGAAGCCGTCCACCTTTTTGACCTCGGGCCACTCGATTTTCTTGCCGCCCAACAAAAAATAGACGGCCAGGGAGCAGAGAATGAGACCCAAAGCCAGACGCACGAGACCTTCCCCAGTCTCTCCCAGGTGTTGGGCCACGTAAATGGCGCCCTGGGCGCCGGCAAAGGCGCCTACACCGTATGCGGCCGCACAAAAGATGCAAATCCTCAGATTGGCCAACCCTCCTTTCATAAATGGGCCGGTGGAGACCAGACCGCTGAACATGGCCACGATCAGACCCGTGGCGCGAACAATAAGGCTGTCCACCGGCGTAAACGCCAGCATAAAAGGCGTAAACAAAACACCACCACCGATGCCACCAATCACAGCCACGAGGGCGATGGCGAAACTGAGAAAAAAGAATCCAAAAAGCCATCCCCAAATGGCCCCGCCGGACATTTCACCCGGCTGCGTTTCAGCACCGAACGTGAATAGGCTCAGAGCGACATATGAGATGATGAGCACCAACAGCATCACGTTCACTTCAAGCCACGGAGATTTAAACAATTTGCCCATTCGTCTCCTCCTCTTTGATGTGATTTGCAGAAAGAGCCATCTATCACGATATGGATTTGTTTGTCAAACAAAATATGAATCTATAAGCATATGAAATATCAATTAATACAAATAGTTATATTATGATTTGGAAGAATGTCGGAAAATTTTAAGAGATCTTTGTATCGGTAAGTGAAGCCTCCCCACGGCCAGCCGCGGGGCATTCCGGCGAAGGAGAGTAAATTCCAAGATCGTAAGATGAGATAAAAAAAACCGAGCATGCGAAATCCCACGGGCGCCTTTTTAAATGTGCGCCGCGTTTGAACTCACGCTCGGTTGAATTTTGAGTGCTATTATGGACTTTTACAATCCGCAACAGTTCATCTATTACACCTGTTGTAGCTGCGGCCAGCACGAGCAGATCTTTTTAGACCGCCCGCAGCCGGTCGCATCCATAATCCATAGTGAGTATCCCCAAACTACAGCTTGGCAATTATCCATTAAGGTCCGTATTGCAATTATTCGCTTTTTTTCTGGCCGTCTTTGTAACCTTCTTCGTAAGATTCTTCTCTGGATTTTTGGTGGCGGTCGTATAAATATCCAGCACCCGCTCCAGCAGCAGCGCCAATGGCAAGCCCCACAGGGGTGTTACCCGCAACGGCACCATAGATGCCACCGACGGCTGCACCGATGCCAGCACCTGTGCCCGTCCGCCTTCCGGTATCCGATGAACACCCACCAATAACCAGAGCCAAGCTAATAATCAGAATAGATATGACTAATAATTTTTTCATGATTTGCTCCTTTCAAAATCCACTCTTATTTACACGGATAGGTCTCCGTCAGGAACCTGAACTCCGTATCGACCGGCCTCTTTTGCCAGTATTGCGGATGCGCCTTGACCCATTCGACGAATAGGTTAACGGCATCGTTGCGCGAAGGCGGCGGATCGGGGAAACAGACCATTTTAGGTCCTTTCCCTATGGCATGCGCAGCCTCATAATAATCATACGCCCCCACCAAATAACCATGGCAAAAGTTCATGGCGTGATTGTAGAGGGGATCATCCGGGCTCGCTGAACACAGTCTGATAAGTTGCTCGGTCGTGTCAACCTGAAAGTCCTCCTGTGAGACCCCACCGGCAAATACACAACCGGGCATTAAACATATCACCGCAACTAAAGAAAAAACAAACTTTGGTTTCATCGTGATGTCCTCCTGTCATATGATCAAGTTTTGGAATTGAATCTGGTTGGTAAAAAACGCGAGTTAAAATTGAAGAAGACCTATTAGAGTAATCACTAATTGCAAACCGTCAATTGAGAAAACATCAATTTTAGGGTCTGCTATTTTTCAGGAATAAGCAATAAATTTGATGTGCTGGGCATTGCTTTACCAGTTGCTTCTTCTCTTTGGCATTTTTATCTGCTTTCCAAATCAACCGATAACGGCGCTGCTTTCCAGATCTCGTCGCAATATTCTTTGATGGAGCGGTCGGATGAAAATTTACCCATGCGGGCCACATTCAAAATCGACATGCGCGTCCAATGGGCCGTATCCCGGTAAGCATCATTCACCTTGTGCTGACAGGCGACGTAATCGGCGAAATCGGCCAATACCAAATATTCATCACGGTACAGCAATGCATCAACGATCGGTTTGAATAGGTACGGATCACCGTTGGAAAACTGTCCGGATGCAACGGCGTCGATGGCAGCCTTCAAAGCGGGGTCAGACTGGTAGACCTCATAGGGACTGTAGCCCGACGCTTTGCGTTCGGCGACCTGCTCGGCTGTCAGGCCGAACAGGAAAAAATTCTCCGCGCCGACCTCTTCCCGCATTTCAACATTGGCGCCGTCCAGGGTCCCGATGGTCAGGGCCCCGTTAAGGGCAAACTTCATGTTGCCGGTGCCGGAGGCTTCTTTGCCGGCCATTGAAATCTGTTCCGACACATCGGCCGCCGGATAGATCAGCTGGCCGATTTTAACACTCAGGTCCGGTAAAAACGCCACCCTGATCCGTTCCTTGATGTCCGGATCGTTGTTGACAACCGCGCCCACGGCGTGAATCAGTTTGATGATCCGTTTGGCCAGGTCGTAACCCGGGGCGGCCTTGCCGCTAAAGATAAACGTTTGTGGAACGATGTCCAAATCCGGCTCGGCTTTGAGGCGCTGATAGAGCGAGATGATATGCAGCACCATGAGGTGCTGGCGCTTGTATTCGTGGATCCGTTTGACCATGATGTCAAATATTGACTTTGGATCCACCTGGATGCCGGTCTGTTTTTTGATCAGGTCTGCCAGGCGGTATTTGTTTTCCAACTTGATGCGTTGCCATTTGGTCTGAAAATCCGGATCCTCTGCCTGGGGCTCCAAATCACGGAGGGTCGTCAGATCGGTTGCCCAGCCATCACCCACGGTTCGTTTAATCAGCTCGGCCAGGCCCGGGTTGCTCAGGACCATAAAGCGGCGCGGGGTCACCCCGTTGGTCTTATTGCTGAACTTTTCCGGCATCATTTCAAAGAAATCGCGCAGCACATCTTTTTTGACCAGCTCGGTATGCAGGGCAGCCACCCCATTGATGGCATGGCTGCCGACGCAGGCCAGGTTGGCCATGCGCACCGATCTTTCACCGGCCTCGTCGATCAGCGACATGCGTGCCAGGCGTGCGTCATCTCCCGGGTAGCGGTCACGGACCTGTTGCAGAAAACGGTGGTTGATTTCGTATATGATCTCTAAATGACGCGGCAGCACTCTTTGAAAAAGTTCCAGCGGCCACGTTTCGAGCGCTTCGGGCAGCAGGGTGTGATTGGTATAGCCACAGGTCTCAACCGTGGTATGCCAGGCAGTGTCCCAATCCATGGCGTGTTCATCCACCAGCAGTCGCATCAGCTCGGCCACTGCTACGGCCGGATGAGTATCGTTGAGCTGAACAGCCCACAGCTTGTGCAATTCCTCCAACCGCCCCCCGGCCTCCAGGTGAATGTCAATGATGTTTTGCAATGAGCAGGAAACAAAAAAGTATTGCTGCTCTAATCGCAAGCGTTTGCCGACAATGGGCTCATCGTTGGGATACAGGATTTTGGTCAGGTTTTCGGAAATTACCTTTTTATCCACTGCACCGTAGTAATCGCCGACATTAAAGGCCTGAAAATCAAAGGATTCAGCAGCCTCGGCCTTCCACAGACGCAAAGTGTTACAGGTGTTGACCCGGTAGCCGGAAATGGGCGTATCAAAGGGCGTTCCCTTGACCACCCGATCCGGTATCCAGCGCACCCGCTCACGTCCGTCGGCATCCCGTTCTCGCATTGTATGGCCGCCCAGCTTGACCTCGAAATGAACTTCCGGTCGGCGAAGTTCCCAGGGATTACCCAGGTGCAACCAGTTATCGGTCATCTCCACCTGCCAGCCGTCTCGAATCTCCTGGTGAAAGATGCCGTGTTCGTAGCGAATACCAAAGCCGATGGCCGGCACCTGCAAGGTTGCCAGGGAATCCAGATAGCAGGCCGCCAGCCGGCCCAGACCCCCGTTGCCTAGACCGGGCTCCTCTTCCTGTTGCAGCAAATCGTCCAGATTCCGGCCGACGGCTTCCACCGCCTGGCGCACCGGATTTTGGATCCCTAAATTGATCAAATTGTTTCCCAGATGAGGGCCCATCAGAAATTCCGCCGACAGATAACACACAATTTTGACGTCTTGATGCAGCCAGCTTTCAACCGTTTTAGCCCAGCGATGCAGTAGCCGATCCCGCACGGTGTAGGCCAGAGCCATATAATAATCATTGGCGGTAGCAATTTCCGGAAATTTTCCCTGGATATAAAATAGATTGTCGAGTATCGCGCGGCGCAACGTCTCCACGCTGGTACCGGTGCGGTCATCCTCAACCAGGATGTGATCCCGCGATAGAGGTTCATTGGGTGAATTCATCGGTTTGTCCTTTCATGGGTTCTGATTTCGCATCTATACACGTCTTGATTTTTGGTTTTCTATGAGCGCATTGTCGGTTTAGTTGATACCGTGAAATCTAAGTCTGGTCTATACGTATTGCAACATAGCGCTGTATGCGGTTACGTACTTGCGCCGATGGTATTTAATTTTTTGGCGTAGGCGCTTTTAAGAGCGTTGAGATACTTTGCATCGGTTTTGCCCTTCCAGGTGGTCAATTCAGTGAATCGTTTGGGAATGGCGACCGCCTCCGGTTTGAAGCCGGTGGCCAGACGCAGCTGCCAGCGCTTTTTTTGAATTTGCTGTTTGATGGCGTCCAGGTTTTCCGCAATGGCAGGATAGCCCAGGACATCGAGGCATTCGGCCAGGTGCGCTTTGGTGTAGACCTTGCGGGCAAACAGGCAGGCGACCATCGAGGTCAGCAGGACCCGGTCCTGCTCATCGGTGATCAGAAAATCGACGGCCTTTTGGACGTCTTTATCGTCATGTTTCTGATCATAGGAATATCCGCCGCTGTCCAAGTGCGAATGCCGCAAGCCAAGTGACTGGGCGGTGTAGAAAACTTCCCCGGTGGCATAACCGGCCATTTCCTGGCCGAGCACACAGGCAAAGTCGCTGCCGCCATAATGCTCGGCGGCCTTTAGTGTCCCCATGCCCAGCAGTCGATAAAAATCACTGGCTCCGCTGCCCAGATGCACGACGGCCTGTTTATAGGCTTCCGCGTCACCGAATTTTAAAGGTACGATGGTATCCTTGTCTGAAATGATGCCTTTTTCGGTTGCCTCTGTTGCCCAGGACAGGGCCACGCCGGCCGACATGACATCCAGCCCCATTTCTTCGATTTCATCGATAATGCCCAGCACTGCAAAGGCATCGGTGACACACAGCATGGCGCCGGTGGCGAAAATGGGCTCATGATCATAGGCGACCTGGAAAAAATAATAGCGATGATCCTGGTGGAACTTTTCGCGAACATAGCCCAGATGAATACAGCCGATCGGACAACCGGAGCAGGCTTGATTGCGCAACAGGGTTTCTTCTGCAAAGGTCTCGCCGGTAATGCCGTCGATTTGCGGATCACTGGTTTGCTGCAAGTTGCGGCAGGGCAGGGCGTTAAGATCGTTGAGAACCGCAATGTTTACCGGAGTTCCCAGATTGTGGTATTTTTTCATCATGTCGGTTGCGGTTAGCTGCTCATAAACTTTTTGGAACAGCTTCTGATAGTCCTTGCCGGCC
Source organism: Desulfobacterales bacterium (assembly GCA_050124655.1). Classification (GTDB taxonomy): domain Bacteria; phylum Desulfobacterota; class Desulfobacteria; order Desulfobacterales; family JAHEIW01; genus JAHEIW01. The sequence continues at coordinate 6,423 of JASFEV010000012.1, read as the reverse complement.
GGCAATGCGAACATCTCATCGCCTTCAATCACAATGCCTTTGAGGTTTTTAACACCCATCACCGCGCCTCCGCCCAGACGGCCGAAGTGGCGATAGGTGTCGACATTGATGCTGGCCATGGCCGAGCCGATCTCGCCGGCCGGGCCGATGCGCAAAATGCTGCGGTGCCCGGAGCCGGAAAACATCTGTCTGAGCCTTTTGCCGGTTGATTTGACGTTTTTGCCCCACAAAAAGTGAACATCCTGGATTTCCAGGTGATGGGAGCCGACTGCCAGACAGGCAGGCGCGGGGGCTCGACCGACGATAACCAAGGCATCCAGATCGGCGAATTTTAAGGAGAGGGCCGAGCGACCGCCGGCATGGCTTTCAGCATATTGATCGTGATAGGGAGATTTGAAAGCACAGACGGTCTTGCTCATCAGCGGGAAATATCCCGTCAAGGGGCCGATGGCAAAAATCAGCGGCTGGTCCGGGTCATCCCAGGGTCGATCGGGTTGGCCGAATTGATCAAAAAGATGCGCTGCCAGACCGCTGCCGCCGACAAATTCATCGCGTCCCTCATGGGTGATAATTTTGCCTTTACCTGCAGATAGGTCAACTACAAGCACGCGAAAATGATCTCGAATCATGGCAGCACCCCTTCGGCACCTTCAGCAAATGATTTCTTTGAAGACCCCATCATCTCAAGGCAGTCGTGGGGGCAAAAGGGGACGCAGCGGCCGCAATGGATGCAGACATAAGGCTCTCCGGTGTTATCCAAATAAATCGCATCCACCGGGCAGGCATGGGCACAGTCTCCGCAGCGGATGCATAAACTTTTTTTAACGTTGACGCCGCCATCCTTGCGCTGGGCGTACGCGCCGGTGGGACAGGCATCGACACAGGGCGCCGGATTGCAGGCCAGGCATAATCGCGCATCAAATCCGGTGGACATACCACCGGTGGACATAATGCGGATGCCGGCAGCCAGCCATGACAGGCGCTTGTGCACCAACCGGGCGCAGGCCAGGGAACAGGAATTGCAGCCAATGCAGCGTTCCATGCGCGGGGTTTTTAAAATTTTCATTCACGGCTCCTTTTTTCTTTTTAGTCCTTCTAAAATTAGAAACAGTTTAGCTCATTGTAAGGGTATCGTGACGATTATCAGGGTAACCGAAACAAAACCTAACAAAAAGCGGTGTTATATATATTTTAGAGAAACGCGAAATTAGAATTTCCATATCATAGGAATGAAAAGTGAGCCCATCACCCAGACCAGTACATTGAGCGGCATGCCCAGTTTGAAATAGTCGCTGAAGCGGTATCCGCCAGGGCCGTATACCAGCAGATTGGTCTGATAGCCAATGGGTGAAGCAAAACAGGCACTGGCGCCAAAGCAGACTGCGATGATAAAGGGCTTGGGGTCAACCCCCAGACCCTGGGCGGCTGAAATGGCAATCGGCAACAACAGGATTGCGGTGGCGTTGTTGCTGAGAACATGCGTGCTGATACTGGTCAGCAAAATCACCCCGCTTAAAACCAGCGCCGGGCTGGCCCCGCTGAACAGACCCAGAAATGTTTTGGCATAGAATTGCGAGGCACCGGTTTTTTCCAGGGCAGTGCTGAGGGCAATCGTCGCAATAATAATCAGCAGGACGCGGCCGTCCATGGCGCGGTAGGCGCTGCGCAACTGCAGGCATCCGGTGATAACCATCAGAAAGGCGGCCGCCATGGCGCACACCATAATATCGGCCAATCCCGTGCTGGCGGCGGCAATCATGGCACCGAATATCAGAAAGGCGCGCCGCGCTAGCCGTTTGTGCACGATTTCATGGTGAACGTCTTCAACGATGATAAAATCTCTTTTGCCGCGCAGCCTCTCGAGCGACGATTCCGGCAGACGCGCCAGTAGAATATCGCCGATCTGCAAGCGGACGTCTTTGACCTGTGGCTCGGCATAATGAAGCTCTCGGCGCTTGATGGCGATGATGTGGATATCCGGATCGCGCCGCAGGCGGCTGGATACCAGCCGTTGACCGACCAGCGACGACTGGGGCGGTATAATCAGCTCCACGATGAGCGATTCATTTTTTTCAGCATCGAAATTCAAACCCTGTTCGGCCATCGGCAGCTCTACGAGATCTTCGTGTAGTAATTCCACCAGATCATTGGCCGAGCCTTTGACCAGCAATAAATCATCCGCAGCCATTTTAACCGTATCCCGCTCCGGGTAATACACATGGGAGTAACGAATGAGCTCGAGCACCTCCATCTCCGGATATTTTTGTGAAAAATAGGATTTCGGGTTTTCATCGATGATACCGCTTGTGCGTGGAACCTGTAATTCGGCCAGATAGCGGCGATTTTCATCGTTCCTTAATTCGCATACGGGGTTGTGCGCGCTCGGCATCAGCCTGGGTGTGGCCAAAATGAGAAAGATAATGCCCAGCAGGGCAATGGGTAGACCGAGCGGTGAAAGCTCGAACATGCCCAGCGTACCAAAGCCGTTAGCGGCACTCAGATCACTGATAATGATGTTGGTGGAGGTTCCGATCAGGGTGCAGGTGCCGGCTAAAATGGAGGCATAGGATACCGGAATCAAAAATTTAGACGGACTGAATTTGAGCTCGCAACTGAGGCTCAAAATAATGGGGATAAAAAGAACCACCACCGGCGTGTTATTGATAAAGGCAGAGGCTGTGCCCACGATCAACAGGATTAAAAAGATGGCCAGACCGGGTCTGCCACGGGAGAAATTAATGACTTTTTCACTGATAAATCCCACTGCACCGGTACGGATCATGCCCCGGCTAATCAAAAACATCGATCCAACGGTGATGACCGCCGGACTCGCAAAGCCTGCAATAGCCTCTTTAGGCGCCAGGATTCCGGTGAGAACCAGCACAACCATAATGCCGATGGACGTCAGGTCTACCGGTAGCTTTTCAGTTACCAACAGAATCATCGCTGCAACTAATATGATGGTCACCAGCCAGATTTCCATATAGAATCCTCACCCGTAGAAATGCCTTTAGATGCCATAAAGATAAGTATTAAATTTAAATCAAATTCATCGTTGTCAAGTATTCTGCCATGGATGTTTGCGATCGACAAGCCCTTCATCTTCATCGCCATTTACAGACCGTCGATTCGGATCATGAATGATCTCAAGATAAATCATATAATAGTTATAATTTTTTTAATCTATTTAAAAAATAGGTTGTAATTGAATACACTTTTATTGTATATACATCTATACATTTAGTCGACTAACCAAGTGGCCGAAATCATTCATTTTCACCCTGTAAAAAACTCACGCCATTGCGGTGGTCATGGATTGTAATTTAAAGGATGATCCGGTGAAAATTGTTGACGCCTCTAATCCAATTCCCAAATACCTTCAGATCAGTGCCTGGTTGACAGAACTCATCGAAACCGGAAGATACCAGCAGGGCGAACAGCTGCCTTCCGAGGTTGAGCTGGCGAAAATGTGTGATGTGACCCGCACCACCGTGAGGCAGGCCATAGCCGAATTAACCGCCAAGGGGCTGCTGCGCAAAGAAAAGGGCACCGGCACCTTCGTATCTGCCTCGACACCAGCCGAATTAAGACAAAAGCTGACGCATATTTCCAGCACCACGGATTTGATGCAGGATAGCGGCATCAAACAGCGCTCTAAGGTTTTGGAAAAAGGGGTCATACAGGCTGAAGACAAAATTGCCAGAGCCTTATTTTTAGGTGCCAACAAGAAAGTCATTCTTATAAGGCGCGTGCGCATGGGTGACGGCACGCCCTATGTCTATGAAGAAAGTTATTTGCCGTATGACCTGTTTAAAGGTATTTTGAACAAAAATCTAACCGGATCCATGTACAAGTTAATTTCGGAGCAGTTCAATGTGGTGCTGGCACGCTGTGCCCAGACCATCAGTGCCGTCAATTTGGATGCCGATATTGCCAAAATCCTGCAATTGCCGAAAAATGCCGCCGGTATCTTCATGGAAAGCCTCACTTTCGATGAGAACAGTATTCCGGTTGAGCTGCTTCATTCATATCTGCGGGGAGATACCTACAAGCTGGAGATCGAGTTGGGCCGGTATCACCCTGGCGCCAGAGATGTGAATTTATAGACTGAATAAATTCACATCAAGAATCATTCAGGAGGGAAAATGGCAATCGTCAATGCAAAAGAGATGCTGTTGAAAGCAACGGCTGAAAGATATGCAGTCGGTGCGTTTAACTGCACCAATCTGATTCAAATGGAGGCGGTCGTGGAAGCGGCCGTTGAGCTGAACGCGCCGCTGATTCTGCAGTGTTCGGTGGCGCCGTCTAAATTCTTAAAACCCCAGGTCGTTGGTGTGATCTACAAAACTCTAGCGGCGTCGGCACCGATTCCGATCTGCTTGCATTTGGACCATTGTGCGGATATCGAATTTTGTAAAGCTTGCGCCGATGCCGGCTACACCAACATTATGATCGATGCCTCCAAACAGGAATTTAACGAGAATATCCGGCAGACCAAAGCCGTCGTGGATTATTGCCACACGGCCGGCGGCATTTCTGTCGAAGGCGAACTGGGTACGGTTTCCGGGGTCGAGGATCAGGTAAGGGTGGCTGAGAGCGAGGCGGAGCTGTGTGACCCCGAGCAGGCGCTGACCTTTGTTGATCAAACCGGGATTGATATTTTTGCACCGGCCATCGGCACCGCCCACGGCGTATACAAAACCAAAAATCCCAAACTCGATTTTGAGCGCCTGGAAAAAATAGCCGCTTTAATCAATGGTCAAGAGGTGCGCGTGCCCCTGGTAATTCACGGAGGTACGGGTCTAAAACCGGATGTCGTCAAAAATCTGATCTCCCTGGGTGGATCCAAGTTTAATGTTTCCACCGACCTGAAGCACACGTTGATTGATACCACCTATGACTATATTTCAGAGAACCGGGACCAGTATAATCCGGGGAAGATCGATGTGGCCGTCAACGCAGCCATTAAAGATAAGATTAAGTATTGGATTGAGTTGCTGGGGAGCGCTAACAAAGCCTAAAAGCTGGCGTAAAAAGGTTGTGCCCGTTACCCGTTAGCCCGTTCGCCATCTAAGAAAAATAAAATTAGACACTTTGCATTTTAACGGGCTAAACCGGCAACGGGCGAACCGGCTAACTGAATGAGGAGGAGGAGAAGCCATGTCTAAACTGAAAGCCATATTCTGGGACCAGGACGGGGTGATCATCGATACTGAGAAAGATGGTCACCGGGTAGCCTTTAACAAAATGTTTAAAGAATCCGGCTATGATTTTGAATGGGATGTGGACACCTATGGCGAGCTGCTCCAGATTTCGGGCGGCAAAGAACGCATGCGCCATTATTTTACCGAAAAAGGAATTTTGCTGGAAGGGATCGTCGAAAAAGACAATGAATTTTTGCTGAGCCTGCACAAGAAGAAAACCGCCATTTTCGTTGAAATGATCGAAAGCGGCATTCTACCGCTCAGAGCTGGTGTGCATCGGCTGATGCAGGAAGCCATGGCGGCCGGTTTGCGTCTTGGAGTTTGCACGACGGCCAACGAACGCTCGGCCAATGCGATTGCCAAAGGCATGCTGGGCGACATTAACCTGGAGTTTGTGTTGGCCGGAGACGTGGTCAGCAAGAAAAAGCCGGATCCGGAGATTTACCTCCTGGCGCTGGAAAAATCCGGCCTTTCACCCGATCAGTGCATTGTGATCGAAGATTCGCGCAACGGGTTACTGGCAGCCCAGGCGGCCGGTCTGCGATCTGTGGCGACCACCAACATCTATACTGAAAATGAAGATTTGAGCCCGGCCTCGATTGTGATGACCTCTCTGGGGGATCCAGATGGCGAAAAGGGTATGCTGAAGCAATCCGCCAAACCTTTTGAGTTTGACGGGGTCCTGCGTGCTCAGCAATTGATCGAATTCTTCTCAAACTGAATTTAAACATTTAGGGGAAGCAAAATGATTATCGGCGTTCTAAAGGAAATCAAGGCTGATGAAAATCGGGTAGCGCTATCTCCCGGGGGGGTTGAGTTTATGCGGCAAAACGGCCACTCAATTCTGATCGAAAAAGATGCCGGCAAACCCAGCGGATTCGACAATGCGCTTTACAAGAAGGCCGGGGCGGAAATCGTGAACAAAGCCGGGGCGGTTTTCGAACGTGCCGAGATGATTCTGCGGGTCAAGGAGCCGCAGCCTTCCGAATATCAATTCCTAAAAAAAGGTCAGATCTATTTTGCCTATCTTCACTTGGCAGCCTCTGAAGAGGTAACCCGTGTCATGTTGGACTCCGGAATCATCAGCATTGCCTATGAAACTATCCAGAAGGATAACGGATCCCTGCCGTTGCTCAAGCCCATGAGCGAAGTGGCCGGGGACATGGCGATTCAGCAGGGGGCCAAATACCTTGAAATGGCTCAGGGAGGCCACGGGGTT
>JASFEV010000011.1:0-32742 GCA_050124655.1 Desulfobacterales bacterium | reverse complement strand
ATTCGGCGGGAATTTCCATTATGTTTACATTTGAGAACGCTGACTTCCAAACGGGTAGAGCGGCCCTTGAACAGTCGGGTCATTATGCGCAATTTAAGGAACGTTGCGACCCGGATCCGCTGGTCAATGGTGGCATCAGCTATCAGCCTGTCGCACAAACGGACGAAAATAAGCAAGTAGCCGTTGCTGTTACCTATAAAATCGCACTCGAAATCGGCAGCCTCGGCGATAACGTGGATTATATACGCCGCCAAATTGCAAATGATGTTGTTTTTCAGGTTCTGGCGACAATTCCGGCTGCCTTCGACACCGTCTTGGCGCACACCCGATGGGCGTCGGTGGGTGCCATCACAGAAGCAAATTGCCATCCTGTCGATAATCAAACCATCGGCAAAGTCACCCCAAAAAGCGGCATTATTCACACCTGCCTGAATGGTGATATCGACAACTTTCAGCAGCTAAGGGCTGAATTAGAAGGATCTCATACGCAAATCCATAATGATATCACCACCGACACGAAGATTATTCCCCTTAAAATTCAGCAGTATTACCAACAGGGCCATACGATCGAGGACGCCTTTCGATTGGCCGTCAACGATTTCGAAGGCTCCCATGCTATTTCCATGCACACGGATCTGGCGCCCGGAAAGCTGTTTCTGGCGCAAAGAGGCAGCGGACAGGCCATTTTTGTCGGAATCGCAGATGAACATTATATGGCCAGTTCTGAGGTATACGGCTTTGTGGAAGAAACGCCCTATTACCTCAAACTGGACGGTGAGAAACAAATAGATGGCAAGCAGGGTCGCACCCAGGGGCAAATATTTATTCTAGACCAGACGAGCAACGGAGGGTTGGATGGCATCAGGGCACAATTTTATGATGGAACACCGCTGGCGCTCAATGAAAATGATATCAAACATACCGAAATAACCACCCGGGATATTGATCGCCAAGATTATCCACACTATTTTTTAAAAGAAATCTCTGAATCGCCGGCGTCGGTTGACAAAACGCTTCAGAACCGATGGAAATTCAAAGAAAATGACCCATCGCAATATACGATTGCTTTGGATGAAACCATTATCTCCCAATCCTTGCAAAAGGCCCTGACAACCGATCAGATTAAGCGTATCTTTTTTATCGGCCAGGGCACTGCCGGCGTTGCTGCATTGGCCTGTGCCAATATCCTGAACACCTATCTGGACAACCCTGCCATTCAGATCAGTGCTCTAAAGGCTTCGGAATTCAGTGGCTTTCAATTAAATGAAACCGACAGTGACCGTGCCATGTCGGACACGCTGATAGTGGCCATCAGTCAATCCGGCACCACCACCGACACCAATCGCACCGTGGATATGGTCAAAGAACGCGGGGCTTATACGCTGGCCATTGTCAATCGCCGCGATTCCGATATGACGTTTAAGGTCAATGGGGTCATGTATACCAGCAGTGGTCGGGATATTGAAATGTCGGTCGCTTCCACCAAAGCCTTTTATTCTCAAATCGTCGCCGGTGCCATTCTGGGTCTGTACATCGCCCGATTGAAAAATTGCCGCGATGATACATATGTAAACGCGGAAATCCGCCGGTTACTGGCCCTACCGTCCCACATGCGTAAGGTACTTGCGCTGCGAGAAACCATCAAGCAATCGGCCGAGAAACTGGCCGTAACCAAAACCTACTGGGCGGCTGTTGGCAGCGGACCCAACAAGGCTGCCGCCGATGAAATTCGTATCAAACTCAGTGAACTTTGCTATAAAACGATTTCATCCGATTACGTTGAAGACAAAAAACACATCGATTTGTCTTCAGAGCCGCTGATTATCGTATGCGCCGCCGGTTCGAGAAGCACGGTCATTGGCGACATCATCAAAGACACCGCCATATTCAAAGCGCACAAAGCAACCCCTGTGGTCATCGTCAACGAAGGCGAAGACCGTTTTAACCCATATGCTGCCGATGTTTTTCACGTCCCCCCGGTTGAAGAGCATCTGGCCCCCATCTTAAATACGCTGGTCGGTCATATTTGGGGCTATTATGCTGCGCTGTCCATCAATGAAGGCTCGCGACTTTTATATCGATTCCAAAAAGACCTGCAAAACAGCATCAAAACCCATGCTGCAGAAGGCTTGGATGTTTATGAAATTGTGCTCGAAAAAGCATTTCAGGAAAAGGTCGCCCATTTTGATAAAGCCTTTAGAACCCAAAAAACAAAAAATCAGTTTCCAGGGGCCGTGGTGTCGGACGTCATCTCGGATTTAACTTTGCTGCTCAAATATCTATCCGGTCGGTTGCCGGTGTCTGATTTCGAGCTTGACTTCAGCCAGAAAGGCACGGCTGCCAATATGCTTAATACCATGTTCAATTGCCTGGGACAGGCGATAAATTATCTGGCTCGCCCGGTGGATGCCATCAAACACCAGGCCAAAACCGTCACCGTCGGAACCAGTCGGATCAGTGAACGCCTGGAAGGCATTATATTTGACGCGCTGGCAATGGAAAATCTCAGTGTTTCGCAGCTAACGGCCAGCAATATTATCGTGGTGAAAAATTTGCAGGAAATCATAGACCATATCAGCGGATCGATTGTTTATCGGATCAACGGCTTAAACCTTTTGGGCGAACCAACCGATGAAACCACCATTAACGTTGTCACCAAACGAGGTGTTGCCAAAGATATCTCTTCACGGGTTGAAACCGATGCCCAGTTAAAAGGCACCAAACGCATCATTGTCAGGCAGAAAAATGTTTATATTGGCAAGGGGCGCAAAGATGAACGCAGCATCGCCGTTATTCCGGTGCTTTCCAATTCACCATCTTCACCGAACATCATTGAAAATCTGCTTTTGCTGCATATTATGTTCAAAGACAACATCCCATTGAGTGCTAAAATTAAAGCGCTGGGCGGCAAATACGAACATATTCAAAATATTGTACAGGAAAACAGCATTATCTGGGACGATCAATTGCTTGAAGGCATTGCCGTTGATGAATTATTTGGACGGTCCGCTGAAAAGGTGGGAGAGTTCATCATATCTCAGGTCAGCTCATAGGTTCTGGTGCCAGAGGTCAGAAGACAGAGGACAGAAGACAGAAAATAGATAGCATGCTACTGATAGTAAGCCGTGCTGTTATTCTGTTCTCTGTCTTCCGTTTTCTGTCCTCTGAAAACCGACATCGGCAACAGCTTTGAAAACGAATCCACTCTTAATCCAATCTGAGAAAATCAATGCATGTCCATCTGCTCATACGGGTTGTCCTCGTCCAATGTTTCATTGCGCTGTCATTTCTAACATTGGAGGCGCCGGCTCAGGAAGCCGATGAGGCGCCGCTGCTTGAAGGCAAAGCGTTTATTCGCAAGCTCCCCCCACAGCACAAAGACGACGGTGGCAGTGGATATGAACTCGTGTACGTCGTTGAATTACCGCTTGATGTTTACTGGCGGTTTAAGACAGATTTTGATAACGATTTCTTGACAACGAATAAATTCATTAAAGCTCACCGCTTGATCAGTCAAGACAACAATGTTGCCGTAACCGAAGATATTTTCAGCGACGATCTGTACCCCCACAAGCCCAACGCTAAATTTCGTTGGCAAACCACGCTCTTCCCTACCCAGTATCGCTTGGATTTTGTGCTCTTAAATCCGGCGGAATGCGGCCAAAAATTTCACCACGGATCGATTCAGCTCGAAGCGGCTGGCGCTTCGGGCCAGAAAACAAAGGTGACCCAGACGGCCTATTTTGACTTTTTCGGGGTATCTTTTTGGGTAAATTACCCCTGGTACGGCGGTATGAAATACTTTTTGACATATACCGCCCAGTGGGAACAGGACATCGTTTTGCGCTTAAAGTCACATTATATTCAAAAAAGTGCACAATAATCTATATAAAAATTGACACACATCCCACGTATGCTATAATTCGTATACAAAAGTGAATAGATTCCTATGGAGCCATTGGTGGGCGTTGATATCCGACACGCCACTTTGATATACAGTATATTGGAATTTATAGATAATATTAATATGCAGCCATGCAAATGGGCTTACAAAGAGTGCCAGGAAAATTTATGACTGAGTAGGCCATTTGAATCTATAGGTGTCACAAGGTGTGTATAAATGGATAAAGAAATAAAGGATGCGGGTATTTCTATTGATCGTTTGAAAGAAATCTCCACCTGGGTATCCTCGGTGCAGGATCTGGATCAGTTGCTCGAGTTGATCATTGAAACCGCCACACGCATGATGGATGCCAAGGCCAGCTCACTGTTGCTATTGGATCCTAAAACGCAAAGACTGTACTTCAAGGTGGCCACCGGCGAAAAAAAGGATGATGTTAAACAGTTTGAAATTGAGATGGGCCAAGGGATTGCGGGATATGTGGCCCAGACGGGTGAACCCCTGCTGATCCCCAATGTATCTGAAGATCCGCGTTGGTATAAAGAGATCAGCGAAAGTATTGGATTTGAAACGCGTTCTATCGCCTGTGTTCCAATGAAAGTCAAGGGGGAAACGATCGGTGTGGTTGAAATTATTGACAAAGCCGATGGCAGTGCGATTACAGGCGAAGATTTAAAGATTTTATCGGTTTTTGCTGAACTCGCCGCAGTGGGCATCGGCAATGCGCGCAAAATCGAACACGACAAAAAAGAAATCAGAGACCTCAAAGAAGAGCTGGATCTTAAGTACGAGCTGATCGGAGAAAGCCCGGCGCTTCGAAAAGTCATCTCCGATGCCGTCAAAGTGGCCAATTCCAAAGCCAGCACCTTAATTTTAGGGGAAAGCGGTACCGGCAAAGAATTGCTGGCGCGGCTGATTCACCGCGCCGGTGCCCGCAAAGATGAGCCCATGATTGTTCTCAACTGTGCGGCCCTGCCAGAGTCCTTGCTTGAAGACGAACTTTTCGGCCATGAAAAAGGCGCCTACACGGGAGCCACCGGCCGCAAAATCGGAAAATTCGAGCTGGCCGACAAAGGGACTATTTTTTTGGATGAAATCGGTGAAATGAGCCCCGGTATGCAATCCAAACTGCTTCGCATATTGCAGGAAGGCGTATTCTATCGGGTTGGGGGGAATAAATCCATCCCGGTCGACGTGCGGGTAATTGCTGCCACGAATCGCAATATCGCCGAAGAAGTATCAGAGGGCAGATTTCGCGAAGACCTTTACTATCGGCTCAATGTTGTCCAAATCCATATGCCACCCATAAGAGAGCGAAAAGACGACATTCCTTTATTGGCCGAATATTTTTTGGACATATTCAAACGCGAACGCGGTGTGTCGAATCTGACCATATCCAAAAAAGCAATGAACGCCATGCTTCAATATGATTGGCCGGGAAATGTGCGGGAGATGAAAAACGCCATTGAAAGAGCGGTTGTTATGGGAAATGGTGGAGCGGTGATGCCTGAAGATCTACCCCAATTTGCCGCCAAACCCAGCTACCCGGGTATGAAGGTCGGCTTGACACTGAAAGAAGCCACCGACATGTTCAAAAAGGAATTTATTGCACTGAATCTGCGGCATACCGGTGGCAATAGAAGTATGGCAGCCAAAACGATGGATATTCAGAGAACTTATCTGTCTCGCCTCATCAGCCGTTATGACCTGCTGGAGAGATGAAATGGTTTTGCATTCCTGAAAATCGTGTTATGCTATTAGAAAATCCGATCTTACAATCACTGAAATGAAATCCTACCTTTCATCAAACAATGCCCCCGTCGCCGCATTAAGGCAGGACCAAATGGAAAAATATAAGATTTTGCTAGTCGATGATGACCCGTTCATCCTGGAAGGCATTGGAACAGACCTCGAAAGCCAGGGCTTTAATTTAACAGAAGCCAGCAGCGGTGACCAGGCGTTGGAATTGCTTAGCGAAACAAATTTTGATTTGGTGATCACGGATTTGGTGATGGAAAATGTCGACGGCCTCCAGGTCTTAAAAAAAGCCAAAGCCATCAACCCAGATATGATGGTCATCATTCTGACCGGCTACGGCAATATGTCATCAGCCATTGAAGCGCTTCGTCACGAAGCCGATGATTATTTGCTCAAGCCCTGTGAATCGGCAGAGATGCTTCACCGCATACATCAATGCCAAGAAAAGGCAGCACTTCGACGAAAATTAAATCTTTATCAAAAACTATTGCCGATGTGCTGCGTGTGTAAGAAAATCAGAGACGACCGTCAGACTGAGCCCGGTAAGGGGCGATGGGTCCCGATTGAACAATATATCCATGATAAAGCCAACCTGGATATCACTTCCAGCTACTGCCCGGAATGCGCCCAGCAGACGATGGATGCCTTTACCCAGCGCAAGGCGATCCCAACCAAAAAATAATTGTCTGATTTTAACCCTAATTCCAAATTTGCAGCAATTGCCATTCCAACTTGTCGAATCGCAACCGGCTAAATCCCGCCATTGGTGGGACAAACCGCACAACAAAAGGGTTCATCCTATGATTCGTTTCGACCCTCTGATTTTGCTAAGGATGCCTTAATAAAATCTCGAAATAGCGGATGGGGTACCATGGGGCGTGATTTGAATTCTGGATGAAATTGGCATCCGAGAAACCAGGGATGATCATTAATCTCGATGATCTCAACTAACTCACCATTCGGGGAGGTTCCGCTGATGATCATTCCGTTTTCGCAAAGTTGATCCTTATATTCATTGTTGAATTCATAGCGGTGACGATGCCGCTCGAAAATTTCCGTTTGCTGGTAGGCCGCATAGGCCAACGAGTTCTGTTCAATTCGGCAGCTGTAAGCGCCCAACCGCATGGTGGCGCCTTTATCGGATAAATCATCGCGCCGTTGGACCGTCTGACTGCGTTCATCAAACCATTCGCGCATTAAATATATGACTGGATAGGGTGTATCAGGGTTAAATTCTGAACTGTTCGCCTTGTCGAGCGCGGCCACGTGGCGGGCAAACTCAATAACAGCAATCTGCATACCTAAACAAATGCCAAAATACGGCACTTTATTTACGCGGGCAAAATTGGCGGAACAGATCTTGCCTTCAATGCCGCGTTCCCCGAATCCGCCGGGTACCAGAATCCCGTCGGCATCAGCCAGCAACTGGTCGCAAGTGCCGCCATCCAGTTTCTCGGAATCGACAAAATTCAGGTTCACCTTGGAATCATTGGCAATTCCGCCGTGATAAAGCGCTTCATTAAGGCTTTTATAAGATTCAGTCAGATCGACGTATTTGCCAACGACAGCGATGGTCACCGAATGTTTAGGGGCTTTGATTTTTTTGATTAGATTCTCCCAGTCGTCCAACTGGGGTTTGCGTGTCCAGATATTGAGCAATTCAACAATCTTATCATCCAATCCCTCTTGATGAAATATCAGGGGAACCTCATAAATATGATCCACATCTTTGGCCGTAATGACTTCTTCAACACTGACGTTGCAAAAGAGGGCAATTTTGGCCTTAATATCTTTGGAAAGAAATCGATCAGTGCGACACAATAGAATATTGGGTTGGATACCAATACTTCTTAACTCTTTGACGCTGTGCTGGGTCGGCTTGGTTTTGACTTCACCCGCGGTACCGATATAGGGTACCAGCGTCAAATGAATATACAGCGAATTTTCTTTGCCCACATCCGCTCTGAATTGCCGGATCGCCTCCAAAAATGGCAGGCTCTCGATATCGCCGATGGTCCCGCCAATTTCGACAATGACCACATCAACATCATTGGCGGCCAGTTTGATACTATTTTTGATCTCATCGGTGATATGGGGTATAACCTGCACGGTGCCGCCCAGATAATCACCCCGGCGCTCTTTCTCAATCACAGAATGATAAATTTTTCCGGTGGTAAAATTGTTGTCTTTTCCCATTCGTGCATGGGTGAAACGCTCATAGTGTCCAAGATCAAGATCGGTTTCAGTACCGTCATCGGTCACAAACACCTCACCGTGTTGAAAAGGATTCATGGTCCCTGGATCCACATTAATATATGGATCCAATTTTTGGATGGTCACGGTCAGCCCGCGGCTTTCTAGCAACGCCCCAATAGCAGCCGATGCGAGCCCCTTGCCAAGAGATGAAAGTACACCGCCGGTAACAAAAATATATTTTGTGTCCTTTGCCATCTTCTCCTCTCATTTTATTTCTGAGATCAACATTGATTTCGTCCAGCCCCAATAAACGAATGTTTTTCCCGCTAAAAAAAGAGAAAAAGCCCTTTGTGCAACGCCCAAAGGGCTTTTTCATTAGGTTCACCAATCAATTTTGTGATTGAGCAGATTTTTAAGATGTTCACTGCCTTTCAATTATGGAAGGTATTATTAAAACCAATCTATTTTAACTTTATAATGTCTCAAATTAGGGGTCAAATTGCAATATAAAATTTGCCCTGATGAGGTGCGATTGGATATGCCGGTTGCTATAAATCATCTGAGACCTTTAAAATATCAAAGACGAATTCATTTTAGCACCGGTTTTATTCAAAAATTTTTTTGAATTGCTCGATGGTTTTTTGGACTTCGCTTAAGCCTTCATTGTTACTGGAACCTTCCGATAAGGGACCGGCTTGGCGATATTCAGACATGAGACGTGCAATATCAAATATGTCTTCTGAAAAACGGGGATTCATTTGATAATTATTGACTTCAACTGCACGGACGGTCATGCCATCTTGAATAAATTCAATTTGCATCGGATACCACATTTTTTCAATTTTTTGCCAATTGTCATAACGAATTTCTAAAAGACCGGTGGGGTTGTCGTGGGGTGCGGGAATTATCATGCGTAGGGGCTGAAACGTTTCCTTATCGATCCAAACCTGAGCTGCTGTCTCGTCTGGAAATTCGGCGCCAACCACCACCGCAAGTCGATCTTCAAATTTTCCGAGGCTGGAAATCGTCACATCAATGCCCATGTTTACCAAGCGCTCTGAAAGCGTCTCTCGCGAGCGGTACAGCAGCAAATCTTTATAAAGGTCAAAGCGGGATTCGGTAAAATGGGCGATACGGCCATCTATCACCGTAAGGGTTTGCCCCGCATTATAAACATATATCCGCTGGTTGGTATCCGAGATGATATCAGAGCGAAAGGCCTGAGAAAATAAGTAGCGAATAGACTCTTCCAGTTGCATGGGGGGAGGCGCCGTGGAGGAGGCCAGGACCGTATCTTGCGACTCGTCGGATTGGCCGCTGGGACGACCGGTGGTATCTATGTCAGGGCTGCCGCTGTTTTCTTCATCCCGACCATCAGTTTGCGGTTCGACGTTATAAAAGATGACACGCTGAGAAACAAATAGGCTTTCGGCCTGTCCCAGCTTTTCAGTCATTAACTGGATGATATGGGGGCCTTGCAATATGTAAGACTGCGCATTGACCAGGAAAAACGCTGCAAGCGTCAGGCTCATAATTGTTGCCACGAGTATTTTTAGATAGGTCTTCATCATGCTTAAAATATTTCATTGGAGAAAAATGCAGCAACGCCGAGTTCTTCCTCAATTCGAATCAACTGGTTGTATTTTGCCACGCGGTCGCTACGGGACATGGAGCCCGTTTTAATTTGACCGCCGTTGACGCCGACCACTAGATCGGCAATAAAAGTATCTTCTGTCTCACCGGAACGATGCGAGATGACAGTTGTGTAACCCACCTGTTTGGCCAATTCAATGGCGTCCAGGGTTTCGGTAACGGTTCCAATCTGATTCAATTTTATTAAGATTGAGTTGGCAATGCCCTGTTCAATACCTTTATTGAAAATTTTAGGGTTTGTCACAAAAATATCATCTCCGACAATCTGAATTCTGCTTTCCAGTCGATCGGTCATGATCTTCCATCCATCCCAATCCCCTTCAGCAAGGCCATCTTCAATCGACAAGATCGGATATTTATCGATAAGCTTTTCATAATAGTCAATCATCTGCTGCGCATTCAGCTTTTTGTTTTCGGAATTTAAGATGTACTTGCCGTTTTTAAATATCTCGCTCGCAGCAACATCCAACGCCAGACCGATATCCCTGCCGGGTTTGTAACCGGCAGCTTCGACGGCTTGTAAAATTCTATGAATTGCAGCCTCGTTGGATTCCAGATCGGGTGCGAAGCCGCCCTCGTCTCCGACGGCAGTGTTCAGACCCTGGTCCTCAAGGATCTTTTTTAATTGCTGAAAAATCTCGGCGCCCATCTGAACCGCTTCAGCGATTGATTTCGCGCCAAAGGGTACGATCATAAATTCCTGAACATCAAGATTGTTGGCCGCATGCGCGCCGCCATTGATGATATTCATCATCGGAACCGGCAAATAGCGGGCATTAATTCCACCCAAATAGCGATAAAGCGGCTGTCCATATGCTGCTGCTGCAGCCCTTACGGCAGCCATGGATACACCTAAAATCGCATTGGCACCGAGTTTTGATTTATTGGGTGTACCATCAAGCTCAATCATAAATTTGTCCAGGGCAGCTTGATCGCCAGCATCCATGCCGGCTATGGCAGGTGCAATTTTAGTGAGAATATTTTTAACGGCCGCTGCCACACCTTTGCCCCCAAATCGCTTGGACCGTTTATCCCTCAGCTCCAGTGCCTCCCGTTTTCCGGTGGAAGCGCCGGAAGGCACGGCTGCTCTTCCCACAGCTCCGCAGGCGACCATCACATCCACTTCAACAGTTGGATTTCCCCTTGAATCCAAAATTTGCCTTGCTTTTACGTCAACGATTTCAGTCATGTCGGTCTCCCCCTTTGTGACCATATAGTTGTTCAGCCCTTCGGCCATTACATAATAGACCCGCTGGCAGTTTTGGGTGTTGGCACCTAAACCGTGGCGAACATCCCATGTCAGGCTTGTCTCGTTGGGTGCCTTTTCGGTTGGATTTTGCTTGAGTCGAGCCGACCGAATGGTGGAAGTCAAAAGGAACTTGCCATGTTGCTTGACAAATACAAATGAAATGTTACTCTGCTACAGCAGTGATGTCAAGTCGCGCTAATTTAGTTTAAATACCCTTTTTGTGAAAAAAGATTCACGAAACATGGAAGAAAGCAGCAAAGATTTATATACGACTGCCCACCTGTTCGTATCGGCTATCCGGGTGTATGAACATCAAATGAGCACACCGCCGTCAATAGATGATATCGCTAAAATTTTGGTGATGTCCCTCGAACGCTGCAGTTATGTCTGCAGAAAATTAGGAGAACTGGGCATTATTGAAAGTATCGAGGGGACTTATGGGAATCGATTGTTTGTGCGGGACCATCTGAAAATCGAAGAAATTCCGCGCGATGCGGATGGAACGCAAATGGAAGCGGAGCTGCAAAAATTCAAGGAATCCCAGAAGGCTCTATCAGAAAAAATTGAAAGCATCCATGCCAAACAGGCCCAAAAGAAAAAAGACCTTTTTGCTGAGATGGAAAAAAAACTCAAGCAAGAACTGGATAAAAAATCATAGGGTATAAACTTCTCTCCGTGCATCATCCGCTGCACCGGTCCGTTTCGCCGGTTGAATACATCTCGTTTGGACACCGGATATTGGCTCAGCCGGATTGGTTTCTCTACTGACGCTGCAAGCCATGCCAACTATCAAATATCATGATGATTTTTTGCTTGACATAAAATTGCCTTTATCATTAAGCTTATTGCTGTAGCCATCCAATTTGTATTGTTTTCAAATACATAAAATTCTCAATACAAGCGGAATGTCATTATTGATCGCGTGCGGCTCTGAAAAGCAGCCTTAATGGATGCGACATCAATTCAAGCCATGAATGGAAATCTACATGGATATAGGTAGACCCGAGCAACCAGAAATTTATTATCGTAAAATACACGGCAAGGATCACGAGCAAATCGCCTTGGATGCAGATATGATACGTCTGCTGCTAGCCATTGACGAAAAAAAGAGCCTTTCTCAAATTGCCGCCGAAGTTCAGATGGAAACGGCGACGCTCAAAAAAACGCTAGGCAAATTAATTCAACTCGGGTTGGTTGAGCCAGTCAAAAAAGGCCTGCCCGTTTTGGATAAGATTTTTCTACAAGCATTGAATATCAACTTATCCAAGGCAATCGGACCGATGGCCGAATTTTTAATCGAAGAAGTTGCATCAGAGATGCAGATAACCGATCCTGGGATTCCGGTCCATCAGGCAGCGGAAATGATTGCCACTCTATCGCATGAAATACCGGATGCGGAAAAGCGGATGGAATTTAAAAAATCCATGATGGATATCTTAAATAAAAAGCGAATTTATACGGAGGTACCCAAACCATGATGGACATTATTTGTGATGCATGCGGGAAAAAATACCGCGTTGACGAAACAAAAATGAAGGGCCTAAAAGCCAAGGTTAAATGCAAAGCCTGTGATAACATCATGGTTGTTACCAAGCCTATCCCTGAAGCCCCTGATGAAGCGTCTTTGACGCCTGAAATACCCGAGGACAAAATCTCGCCGGTACCCCCAAAACCCGAGCAAATCGTTGATCGCCCTGCAGCGCTGCGCCCGGAAGCAGAAGACTTGCACCGAGAAGCACCACCTTTTTACGGAACTCAGAAAGTACGTTTCGGATTGTTTGGAAAAATTATCACCGTTATGCTGATCGTCAGTTTGTTACCCTTTGCCGTTTTTTGGGGAATTACCTTACGGGAAACCAACGAACGGATTCGCATCGATACCGAAAGCCTGATGGCCCAAACGGCCTCAGGGTTGGAAAATCAAATAAACGGATGGATTAATAACAACGTGGCCATTTTGCGCACTGCGGCCAAGCTTCCCGAGATAAAATCCATGGACGGTATTTTGCAAAAGCCAATTTTAGAAACCATCCAAAAACAATACCCGTGGATGTATCTGGTATTCACCGTTGGAACCAACGGTGTTAACGTAGCCCGCAGTGACGATGTGCCTCTGAAAGATTATTCGGA
Source organism: Desulfobacterales bacterium (assembly GCA_050124655.1). GTDB lineage: Bacteria > Desulfobacterota > Desulfobacteria > Desulfobacterales > JAHEIW01 > JAHEIW01. The sequence continues at coordinate 19,855 of JASFEV010000011.1, read as the reverse complement.
CCGGCAATATTACAAAGACTTAATACGAGGTAAAGGCCTTGCCTGGCAGACGCTGATCGGCAAAACCTCCAAAAAACCGGCCCTGGTACTGGCGGTGCCGATAAAGTCGGAAGACCAAACCGTTGGTGTAATGGCGGCGGCAATGACGGTTGACGAAATATCTAAAAGCATCGCCACATGGAAAAAAGGAAATACCGGCTATGCATTTTTAGTGGATGAAAAAGGTTATGTGGTCGCCCACCCCAACAGGCAATATGTGGCCAAACGCAAAAACCTCAACAGCCATCCATTGATCGCAAATTATCGTAAAAAAGGCTGGACCACTATTACCACCCGATTCAACACCGAAAAGAATCAGCCAGCTCTGGGCCATGTCCGCAGCAATAATTACGGTTGGGCCCTGGCTATGCAACAGGAAGACAGTGAGGTGTTTGCGGCTTTAAACCAGATGCAAAAGTTTGCGCTCACCCTTCTGGGGTGCACGATCTTGCTGGTATCGGTGATCGCATGGTTTTCCGCCCGGGCGATTGTGACACCGGTCATGAAGCTCACCGATGCAGCTGAGCGCATGAGCCTGGGTGAATTGAATGTAAAGATCGATATAAAATCCAAAGATGAAATCGGTTTATTGGCTCAGGCGATTGGTCGCATGCAGACCAGTTTGAGGTTGGCGATGAATCGCCTCCGCAGAAAGAGGTAAGGTTATCAGTTAATTGTTAATGGTTATTGGTGGGATGCTATTGCCCACGAAATATCGGTACAAGACCTCCAATAACTAATAACGAATAACCAATAACTCACCTCCTTATAGGCACCATCGATCAAATTACTCCCACCGGTGGACTTTAGTCTCACCGTTAGGAAACTGTACCAATAATGGTGACTTCGATGGTGCGCTGACGGGGGTGGACATCATGGTTGATGGCCACCACCTGTTGCCAGGTTCCTAAGTTAAGGCGCCCTTTTCGAATCGGCAAAGCAATTGAGGGGCCCAGCAGCGCAGCTTGAACATGGCTGTGTCCATTGCCGTCATGCCAGGCTTTTTCATGCGCATATTCCAAATCTGAGGGCGCCATGCGATTCACCGCTGCAATTAAATCACTTACTACGCCGGGCTCATATTCAATCGTCGTCAGCGATCCGGTCGAACCCACCATCGTGGCATTTAAGCAGCCCATTTGGATCTGTGATGTATAAATCAACTGTTCAAGTGCCGGTGTGATGTCCCTGATATCAGGTCCTGTATTGAGGCTGATCTCAATAGGTTTGCAAAAAAGGGATAATGATGGCATCTAATTTTTCCTCCTTTCAAGTGGCCGCCCCGGCCCACCCATTCATCCATGGCCTGTAACCCTGCGGAGGCTAAGCTCGTTTCCGCCAAAAGGCTAGAAGATCATAACACGCGAACAGGCCACAATAGTCCCCGATTCGTTGTCAATAATTTTGACGGAAATGTCAAATTTAAGGCTAGACATATCCTTTTATATACATGGGGTGTGTGCGTAGGCATACTTAAAAATCAAGTAATATCAGTCAAATAACCGTATCGGTGCCCAAAGTGTACATTAAATTACACACCATCCTCAATAATTAATGGTATCAGTGTCAAAAAATGAACGTGTTTTCATTTTTTTGTGACGACATAACCATCTAAAATGTATGTAATAAGTCGTTTTAGTGTCGCATTAACCGCCCTTGCATAAGCATTTTGGCAGGAAAATTGCTTAAATTTAATCCTGTGACTTTCCAATCCGCATTTATCTATTCCCAACCCTAAGAGGTAAATAAGATGGAGCGCCGAAACCACCAACGCTATGGGGTTAAACCGGGTACTTTTGCCGTTCTGAGATCCACGTCCATTGAATTAAGCAAAATTAAAGATATGAGCATGGGTGAGATTGCCTTCGCCGTTATCAAATCCAAGCCCATCAAAATGGGGCAAATTATCAATATCTCAACAAACGGGCTGGCTTTTCATTACATTGACCGCCAGGCTGACTCGAACAGCCTGTTTAAGATGGACATCTTATTTGCCAAAGACGCCTTTTACTTGGATCGGCTACTTTTTAAACCGGTTTTCGATATCGAAATTAAAACAGATATTTCGCTCAACTCGTTTGCCATTCGTAAATGTGGCGTAAAGTTTGGTGAATTGAATCAGCGGCAACGCTCTCAATTGGAGTATTTCATTTGCAACCACACAGTGCCGTCGGTAGAATCGAAATCCACACTTCAACCCTGGAATGACGAAAGATTAATGCTGTGTAATGCAAACGAGCTGGTCGAATCGTTGGCCCAGTAGCTTTACGGCTAATGCCTTTGTGATCACTATGATAAATAAGCGTAAATATCCAAGGCGATTTTGCTCAGAATCCTCATTTTTCGCCACGCGATACGGTATCCACGAATGCTTCATCAAAAATTTGGGCACCAAAGGCGCTTTTATTGAAACCGATTTATTTTTGCCTGAAGGAAATGTCGTGACCATCGCCGTGCCCACCCATGGCAGGGGAAGCAGCCTTAAATTAAAGGGCAAGGTCGTCTGGACAGATCAATATGGATTTGGTGTTGAATTTGGGGAACCGATCCTTATTTAGATCGCCGTTTCAGTAATTGACCCCTATCCCACCGCGCCTTGTCACAATTCTGCTTATCATCATGCCGACCACCAATCATGGTTGTCTAATCATCCGAATGATTCAAAAGCCAACGTATTTCTCACCTGCCAAATTGTGAAAAAAAATACATAATAATTGTCATATTTTTTACAGATCCCCACCAGCCGCTATTCCTCATTTTTATATAACTAGATGTAATTTATATAAATATTACACGAATTCGAGCAAATCATCAGTTTTGCATGCTTTTTGCAACACCAATATGGGCACACGTTTTTTCATCCACTTAAGTGCATTGGGATAAAAAGCTTATCAAAATTGTTCAATAACGACAAAGCATTCTGCAATAATGAACACATGCAAATGTAACACTTATTTTTAAATTAAGGACTGATTTATATGTGCAAAAAATGGCATTGCCTGAACCAGAAAGGTTTTACTTTAATCGAAATGATTTCTGTATTGATCATAATGGGTGTCGTCGCATCCGTATCGATTCAAAAATTAGATGTGATATCTGATAATGCACATGAACAAGCGTTGATCACCGGAATTAAAGAACTCAATGTGAGAGAGATGCTCATATGGTCGAACATGAAAATATCAAATGATGGATATTCCGACGATGAGACTTTGTGGACTTTGATGCAAAATAAAACTAATCTGGGTACTGATTATGACTGGAGCCCCGAAGTGCCGGATCGTTTGACGGGCGGCACACTGAGTTTTAAAACAGCATCAAGATCACTTAACCGGCAGGAGTCAACTACATTGCTACCGGGTCGGTGGCATTAAACGCATCCCCTTTTTATTTCATGCAGGAAATATTAAAAAGCAGGGCCTACGAGGCTCTGCTTTTTTTTTAACCGATCTCAAAAATGCATCGGACCCGCCTGCGGGCAGGCGCCCAAGGGTCCGCCAATCTTTGTGGCCGATCATTTCTACAACACTAACGACTCAATAAATTCCAACAACTGTCTTAAGTTTTGACAAGGGCGCACTTCGTCACAATATTCCATATATGTCCGCATTTCACTGTCGCCCGTATACCAGAAATAGGGCGTCTCGGGATTGAGCCAAATAACCCGACGGCTTTTGTCGCGCATTTCACCTAAAATATTTTCTTCCGGATTGCCGTAATTGGTCCGGCCGTCACCGATAATAATCAGCGTTGTTTTTTTATTGAGCATATCCATGTAGTTGTTTTTAAACTGCCGCAGGGTTAATCCGTAGTCCGTTGCAGCATTGTATTCAATGTCAGCCTCCTTTAAAATTTTTTCAATCGCCTGATTGATTTCAAAGTCTTCAAAGACATGGGTAACTTCATCCAGGCCGGCCACAAAGACAAAGCTGCGCACTTGGGTAAAGCATTCCTGCAGCGAGTAGAGCATATTTAACATAAACCGCGCCGCCGACCACACGGATCCTGATACATCGCACAGCGCCACAATTTTGCTTTTGCGCAAGGGACGGTTGCGAAAAAACAATTCCAATGGGATCCCTTGATAGCCTGCGGACCGCCGCAACGTCTTCTTTATATCAAGCACCCCCCGATGGTGCCGGGCGTAGCGGCGGCTGATGGCGTCTTTAAGCTTGCGTACCAGCTGCTCGATTACCTCGCGCATCGTCTCCACTTCTCTTTTTGTCAGGGACGCAAAATGAATTTCCCCTAATCGAGCCAGCCGCTGTCGATAAGAAACATGTTTATCTGCGCTATTCGCATATGCCTGACGATCCTGGGTCAATAGCCGGCGCGCACTGTCCAGCCGGTTTTTAAAATGTGCCTTTAAATCACGCCGCATTTCCCAGTCCATCAGGTCATGATGATCTGCGAAATATTGCTCTAGAGACGCTTCAACAGCATTCAGCCCCAGCATGATCTCCAGACGCTGGGTCACCGCGCCAAGATTGGCGCCCGGACCGCGGTTTTGTTGATCTGCTACGGCCCCGATCTGCTGGAGCTGGTCAAAATACGGTAGCGGATCGCCATCTAAAAAATCAAGCACAGCCTGCCGGTCACTATTTTCTTCTGCTGATGGCGCCAGCGCCTGCAAAACGTCTTGAATTTGTGATGACAGGGATTGGGAGTTGGCAATTGATGTATCCAGTCGTAACTCATGGAAAAACATCTGATAAAGACGATCAAAATGGCGCTGTTCCCGTCGACTTTTAGCAAAATTGGCGCGTAAAACCGCCGCAAATTGCGGCTCTTCAGTGATGTCGACCAATTTCATTTGGTTCAGACAATCCAGCACCTCTGAGGTGGATACCCGTAAACCGGCTGTGCGGGCGATACCAACAAATTTTAAAACCAAATCTACCATCAAAAAAAATGACTTAAGCTGAATTGGGGAATTAAATAATTTTGCTTATTTGCTCTCGCAAAGCCGCCAAGCTCGCAAAGTTAGAAATTTTAAACCTTGATTCTTTGCGTCTTGGCGTGAGACTAAAAATTTTTGATCATTTTAGACATTTTAGATCATTTGCTAATTGATAATCTGAGCCAGCTTACCTTGCACCAGATCCACATCGGCTTGATACTTGAGAATCACGTTTAAAGTATCCCTGAGCACTTTCGGGTTAAGATCTTCAATTTGAAGCGCCAGCAGGGATTGGGCCCAGTCCAGTGTTTCTGAAACACAGGGTTTCTTTTTAAGGTCCAGCTCCCGAATTTTGTGGATGGCATCGATTAACTGACCGGCCAATGCCGCTTTAATTCCCGGGATTTTTAGCCGCACGATTTTCATCTCCAGATCGCGATCCGGATAATCGATATACAGATGAATACAACGCCTTTTGAGGGCGTCGCTCATATCGCGTGAATCATTTGAGGTTAAAAAGACAAAGGGAATATTGCGCGCCATGCGGGTACCCAGCTCGGGAATGGATACCTGAAAATCACTCAACACTTCCAGCAGGAAAGCCTCGAATTCAGGATCGGATTTATCAACTTCATCCACCAGCAGGACAACCGGCTTGGCAGATGAAATCGCCTGCAGCAGCGGCCGCGGTTGAATAAACCGTTCGGAGAAAAAGGCATCTTCCTGGTCTGCGATGCGATCCACCGCTTGGGTGAGACTGTTTGCGTCTGAAACCACATCATCAATTTTTTCTTTGACCATCTGGGTATAGAGCAGCTGCTTGGCATACTCCCATTCATACAATGCTTTGGTTTCATCCAGCCCTTCGTAACATTGCAGACGAATCAGCTCGCGCCCCAGGCTGCGGGCAACGGCCTTTGACAATTCGGTTTTGCCCACCCCGGCCGGACCTTCCACCAGCACCGGTTTCAGCGTGGCCTGGGCTAGAAAAACAACCGTAGCAATAGTTTTCGAACAGATATAGTCTGCCGCCTCCAATGCCGCTGCCACATGCTCAACATCTTTAAATTTTTTTAATTGTTTGCCCATTAAGATTCACCATGTTTGATCGAATGATTGCGCACAGAATTTGCTCAGATACAATAACACACCGGTGATCCAGATTAAAGAAAATATGGCCTATGGGCTTTCGAGCCCCTTAATGACGGTTGAAAGCAGTCAACATGCAATGCGACGTCAAAATGCGAATCGATGAAGGGTCGTTTTATGGTCCGATTTGATTTCTATCTTATATTGTAGTAGTTCCAAATTATTTTGAGCGTTCACCTAACTTAATGCATGGTCGATCGAATGTACTCTATTTGCCGACTGCCGGATCTTGACCAACAAAAAATATGTTGGCCTTTCTATATTGCATCCATGACAGTAGGAGTCACCTCCCATGACAAAACTAAAACGCTTCCATCTTAAAAATGAAATGCTGTTAGCCAATTTTTTGGCAAATTTCATCGCGGTATTTTTTTTCCAAGTGCTGATGTTCCGGGCAGAGCCCGAACCACCGGATCATATTTGGCAAAATCCGGCAGTTGAAATGATTGATATCCTGTTTACGCCTGCTGCATTCATCTTTGTTTATATAATGACGCTCCGTTATGAGCGGCCCATTCGAAAATATTTAGAGGCAACGTTCACCCAAAAACCCGTATCGAAGGATCTACAAGAAACGGCCCGCCGCAAAGTTCTAAATGAACCCTATGTTCTGATATGTCTGAGTTTGAGCATGTGGTTGCTATCGGCTGTCGTCTATTCGTTGATGTGGTGGTTTCTCGATATCGGTGCCTACTGGATCCATCGCTCGTTGTTTATGAGCCTGAGTACCGGCTTTATTACGGTTACGCTGGCCTTTTTTTTGCTGGAGCATGTGTTGCAAAAGCGCTTGGCACCCTATTTTTTCCCCGAAGGAAAAATATCGGGTGTCCCGAAAACGCTGCGCATTCGAATACGAACCCGATTGATCGCACTTCTTTTTGCCTGCAATTTGATACCCCTATTCTCGATACTGCACATTTTTTACCGAATCACGAGCACCGATTATGACCCGATGACGCAGCTTGAAATTTTGCGGTCTACCATATATGTGAACACATCTATTTTTATCATTGCTGGTCTAAGCCTGACAATGCTGGTCAGCCGCAACCTGACCTTGCCATTTGCTGAAATTATTCAGACGCTGCGAAGTGTAAGAAACGGCAGCTATGATAAAAAGGTGCGGGTCACCACCAACGATGAGATTGGGTATACCGGTGATACGATCAACGAAATGACCGAAGGGCTCAGAGAGCGAGAGCGCCTGCAGCATTCTTTGGATATCGCCAAAGAAGTCCAGCAAAATCTGCTGCCCGCAAAAGATCCTCAAATAGAAGGCCTCGATATTGCGGGCACGAGTATCTATTGTGAAGAAACCGGTGGAGATTATTATGACTATATCATGACCGCAGAAGAGGATCAGAAAAAAATCAGTATTGTAGTGGGTGACGTCGCCGATCACGGTATTCCTTCGGCATTGCTGATGACCACCGCCCGGGCCTTTCTGCGTCAAAGGGTATCGGGATCAGGTGAGCTGGATCAGGTGGTTTCCGATGTAAACCGCCAACTGACCCGAGATGTTGAAGATTCCGGACGTTTCATAACCCTGTTCATCTGCGAAATCGACCGCGCCGATCAGGTCCTTCAATGGGTCAATGCCGGTCATGATCCGGCCATGATCTACACGCATAATGGCGGCATGTTTGAGGAATTGAGCGGCAATGCCCTGCCGTTGGGCGTTTCGGAGATGGCGGCTTATCAAAAATTTGATCAGAAAATTGCGCCGGGCCAGATCATCGCAATAGGAACCGATGGTATCTGGGAGGCCCTCAACCCGAATGGTAAAATGTTCGGCAAAGAGCGTTTTAAGGACATCATCCATCAAAATGCCCATCGACCGGCTAAAGAAATCATTCAGGAGCTGATCAAAGCACTTGACCGTTTCTGTCACCCACTGGCAAAGACAGATGATGTTACATTGGTTATTACTAAAATAGTATAAATTTTTCCAAAAAAGCTTTGCCCGTTACCCGCTTGTCCGACTCTGGCGGGTTCACCCGTTGACCCGTTAAGCAATACCTATCCGGTTTCAACGGTCTCAATCCGCCGGAGGCGGACTCAACCGACCAACCTGAATAATGGAGGGATGGATGGACAAACCGATTGACAAATTCTGGCAGCTTCGGCTGGCAGAGGTAAAAGCAGCTCTGGAGGCCAACAACTTTGAGGTCTTTTTGGCGGAAAATGAAGCGGATGCGAATAAAATTGTGCTGGAGGATCTAATATCTCAATTAAAACCCAAGACCGTATCCTGGGGCGGTTCGATGACCTTTACCGAATCAGGCCTTTACAAACAGCTGAAAGGAAAGACTGATCTTGAAGTCTGGGACACCTTCGACAAAAAGATTTCCGATGATGAAAAAAAACAACGACGACGACAGGCACTGCATGCCGATCTGTTTATCACCGGGACCAATGCCGTCACCGAAGCCGGTCAGCTGGTGAATCTGGATATGATCGGCAACCGCGTCGCGGCGCTGACTTTCGGCCCACACTGGGTCATTGTTATGGTCGGGCGCAATAAGATTGTGCCCGACCTGGAAGAAGCCATGTTCCGGGTGAAAAATTACGTTGCGCCTACTAACTCCATGCGACTGGACAAAAAAACGCCCTGTGTGAAGACATCTTATTGTGAAGAGTGTCAAAGCCCAGACCGTATCTGCAATACCTGGACTATAACCGAGAAATCCTTTCCCAAGGGCAGGACAAAAATCATACTCATTAATGAAAATTTAGGCTTATAGAAAGGAGCGTAAAGTGAAAATACTGGTGGGTTTCGACGGATCTAAAGTATCCGAAGCGGCATTGGAGCTGGCGGCAGAGCATGCACAGGCATTCGGCGCACAAATTTTTCTGGTACGATCGATGGTCGGCGGACCGGATGTGCCGAAAAGAGATTTTGAAAACAATCAACGTGAGCTGGAATACCACAAAAGCGAATTTAAGAAAAAAAATATTGACTGCGAAACGCTGTTGTCGGTCAGAGGTCTGGAGCCTGGTGAGGATTTAACCCACTTGGCAGAAGAGCACCAGGTGGACGCTATCATCATGGGGGTTCGACGCCGGTCAAAAGTCGGCAAGCTCGTATTTGGCTCAACCGCTCAGTACGTCATTTTAAACGCGCCCTGCCCGGTTGTGACGGTGAAGTAGGTTCTTTGCTAAGCAGCAAAATAACCATGCGCCTGATAATGCCAAGCACCATTTTGGATCAACAATGATTCCAATGGCCGGTTGACCCAAAAAGAATTTGGGCTTGACATGAATTTGTTGGAGATTTAAGGTTTTTGATACATTAGGAAGCTTTCTCAGAAATTGCAGGTTACGCTCAAGGGTCCGCCTGCGGCGGATTAGATATATTTTTGAGATAGCTTCAAGTTGGGGTGGCTTTTATAGCCTGAGATTATACCCTTGGAACCTGATCTGGGTAATACCAGCGAAGGGAACGACACGCAGATCTGCCATAGATATATGACCAAGCCGTTTCCTGCTGGAATCGGCTTTTTCATTTGCAGGTGACGCTATTTGGAAGTCGATTGAAGCCGGCCGAGGAAAGAGCTCTTTAGAAATTGACGAACAAATGAGGTAAAAGATGAAAAATTTAAACCACCAGGCCGCACATAACCTGACAGCCGTCAGGGAGCAAAAACCGCTTATTCATAACATCACTAATTTTGTGGTCATGAATTATACGGCTAATGCGTTACTGTCAATGGGGGCTTCACCGGTGATGGCACATGCCCAAAATGAGGTTGAGGACATGGTTTCCTTTGCCGGTGCGCTGGTGCTCAATATCGGCACACTGACCGATGGTTGGATTGCTTCGATGATAAAAGCCGGCAAGAAGGCGGCCGAGCAGCAAACACCCATCATTCTCGATCCGGTCGGTTCCGGCGCTACGCAATTGCGCACAAATTCTGCTAAGAAAATTATCGCTGCTGCTAAGATCAGTGTTATCCGGGGCAACGCATCTGAAATACTGTCGCTGCGAGATGATAATTCAAAAACCAAGGGGGTGGATTCGATTCATTCGGTCGAAGAAGCCGCCGAAGCTGCCACAGTTTTAGCTGGGGAACTGAATACTACTCTGGCCATTACGGGACCGGTAGACCGGGTCACCGACGGCAGTCGCATGCTGCGGGTGGCAAACGGACACCCCCTAATGGGCTATGTCACCGGCACCGGCTGTACGGCCACCGTGATCATCGGAGCATTCTTAGCCGTCGACGATGATCCGGTTAGTGCCACGGCAACGGCGCTGGCCTATTTTGGTTTGGCCGGCGAGATTGCCGGTCGCAATGCTGACGCTCCGGGAAGCTTTATGATCCAGCTGCTCGATGCCCTGTATACGATTACGCCGCAGGATCTTCAAAAGGGCGCTAAGATCGAAGTCGCCGACTGATGCCGCTGGCCGCTCGTTTGCTGGCTGCTGGCTACTCGCTACTGGCTACTCGCAACCCGAAACGCAGAACGCGCAACCCGCGACTCTGAAACCTTTGAACTCTGAACCCTGGACCTGAAAAAGCCAGAAGCAAGACGCCAGAAGCAAGACGCCATAGATCTGAGGCAGGGCTTATGAAAATTAAAAACATCGACTATTCATTATATTTGGTAACCGACCGGGGCTTGGCGTGCGGTCGCTCAAACCTTGAAGTTGTCACCGCTGCTGTTGACGGTGGCACCACCGTGGTGCAATTGCGTGAAAAAGATTGCCCGACCCTGGAGTTTATTCAACAGGCCCAGAGCATTAAAGCGTTCCTTAGAAAACGCAATATCCCGTTGATCATCAACGACCGGGTTGATATCGCCCAGGCGGTCAAAGCCGACGGCGTGCATCTTGGGCAAAGCGATATGCCGCTGGAGATGGCCAAAGGCATTTTGGGCAACACGATGATTATCGGCATATCGGCTGAATCCATTGAAGACGCCATCACGGCGGAAAAAGGCGGCGCCGACTACCTGGGTATCAGCCCCATTTATGCCACCCCCACCAAAACCAATACGGCACCGGCTTTGGGCTTGGAAGGGCTGCGGGAAATTCGCAAAGCCGTAAGTCTGCCGCTGGTGGGCATCGGTGGTTTAAACAAGGACAACGCAGCTGACGTCATCCGTAACGGTGCCGATGGGGTGGCAGTGGTTTCGGCGATTGTGGCTGCCGATGATCCCGCAGCCGCAGCCCGCGAATTAAAGCAGGTGATAAACGAGGCCAGAAAAGCATGAGCCTGAAGGAAATCGGTGAATTTGGTTTCATCAAAAAAATTAGCCGCGGCTGCCTGATTCGGCCGGAAAATATTGTCAAGGCCATCGGTGATGATGCCGCCGCCTTTCGAAGCGACCCCGACCAGCTGGCGTTGATCACAACGGATTTACTGGTCGAGCGCATCCATTTCCTGCGCGATGCCATCTCCGGATTTGATCTGGGCTATAAATCACTGGCTGTCAACCTGAGTGATATCGCCGCCATGGGCGGCACTGCCCGGGAAGCCTTCGTCAGCATCGCCATCCCCGACGATTGTCAGCTAAACTACCTCGATGATATCTATGATGGCATCAAGGATCTGGCCGCCGAATTTGATGTCAATGTGCTGGGGGGCGACACCACCCGCTCAAAAATCGATCTGATTATCAATATTGTGGTGCAGGGCATTGTACCATCAACAGAACTTTTGTGTCGGGATGCCGCCCGGCCGTCGGATGTTATTTATTCCACAGGTTTCTTAGGCGACAGCAAAGCCGGACTGCATCTGATACTCAATCAAATTACCGCCGACGCGGAAGGACTCACATCGTTACTGAAGGCCCACAACCGGCCCTACCCCCATCTGAATGAAGGCCGCTTTCTTGCGCGGCAGCCGGGCGTTCGAGCGGCTATTGATACCAGCGACGGTTTGAGCTCCGATCTGGGCCACATTGCTGAAGAAAGTAAGGTGGGCGCCCGTCTGTATGCCGATAAAATACCCATTTCGCCCAACCTGAGAGATTTTTGCGACCGTTTTGGTTTTGACCCGGTCGATTACGCCCTTTCCGGTGGCGAAGATTATACCCTGCTGTGCACCATATCACCGGAGCGTGCTGAAGAGATTGCAAATGCATTTGAGAAAGAATTTAAGCGCCCGCTGTTCGCCATTGGTGAAATCACCGTGGCCAAACAGTTCACCCTTATTTATCCGGACGGTAGAACCAAACCCATAGCCCCGACCGGCTGGGATCATTTCAAGGCCAAAGAAAATGAATGAAGCCATCCAAAAACAGAAAACCCATAAACAATATCGTAAAGTGCTGACCATCGCCGGCTCCGACAGCGGCGGCGGCGCCGGCATTCAGGCTGATCTGAAAACCTTTTCAGCCATTGGCTGTTACGGCATGTCGGTTATTACGGCCCTGACCGCCCAGAATACCCGCGGGGTGAACGGCATCCACGCCGTCCCACCAGCCTTTGCCGTCGAGCAAATCGACGCCGTACTTCGCGATATCGGTGCCGATGCCATTAAAATCGGGATGCTGTATTCAGCCGAGCTGATCGAGGCGGTAGCCGCAGCGCTTAAAAGGCACGACGCCCAAAAAATCGTGCTGGACCCGGTCATGGTGGCCCAGAGCGGAGATAAACTGTTGCAGGATGACGCCGTTGAAGCCATCAAGATCTATTTGATGCCGCTGGCTACGGTAGTGACCCCCAACCTGCCGGAAGCTGTCGTTCTTACCGGACAGGAAATCCAAAGCGACAAAGATGTTGAAAACGCTGCCAGATCACTGGCTGCGCGCGGCAGCAAAAGTATCTTAATTAAAGGCGGGCACGGGGATGACAACCAAAGTAGCGATCTGCTTTACCTGGCACGCGAAAACCGCTTCGTCCGGTTGGTAGCAGAGCGCGTTCAAACCCGCAATAACCATGGCACCGGCTGCACGCTCTCATCAGCGATTGCCGCCTATCTAGCCCAGGGCCACAATATCGAACCGGCCGTACAAAAAGCCAAAGTTTATATGAACCAGGCCATTGCGGCCGGAGCCGCCTACAAGATCGGCCACGGGCACGGACCGGTGCATCATTTCTTTAAATGGTGGGATTAAATATCAGAAGACCTAAGCTATTTCATGTATCCATTAGATATCTGAAATGAATATAGCAATATAGATATTTGGTCATCTCTCAATATACATGACATTTTTGTAAAGTTGTGCTACTGGCAAGTAAACACAACTTTTTGACTCCAAAAAATCATTGCCAACCTACCATTAACAAAAAGTTACAGAGTATATCATGGCTGACATATTTATCAGTTACGCCAGTGAAGATAGACCAAGAGTGGAACCACTTGCGAATGCCCTCCAAGACCAAGGCTGGTCTGTTTGGTGGGATCGAAAAATTCCACCTGGCAAAACCTTCTCACAGGTAATTGAAGAGGCTATAAACGCTGCAAAAAGTGTGATTGTTCTTTGGTCCAATGAATCAGTAAAATCAGATTGGGTACAAAATGAAGCTGCAGAGGGTGCGAGAAGGAAAATTTTAGTACCAGCTCTAATTGATGACGTGCAAATTCCTTTCGAGTTCAGGCGGATTCAAGCAGCTGACCTCACAGAATGGGAAGCAGAAACAGACCAGCCTGGGTTTACAATCTTGTTAGGTGCAATTTCAGAAATCATTGGACCTTCCCCATTGAAAGCCAAAGAAGCAGAGCAAAAGCGTGCAGAAGCTGCACGTAAAGCTGAAGAAGAACGCAAACAAAAGGAGGCTGAGGCCAAGCACACAGCCGAGGAGGAGCTAAAGCACAGAGAGGTAAAGGAAGCGATAAAAACCGAAGAGCCAGAAGCTGTTAAGATTATGCCATCTGAACCTCGCAAAAGGAGCAATGCACTGAAATTCGGCATAGTGGCTGGAGTCATTGTATTGCTGTTTTTTGGCGGATGGTTTTATTATAAGTACCAACATGAAGAAGAAATTAGTAGTAAAACAGAGCCGCTATACGAGCAAGTCAAAGAATTGGGACGCGAAGTTGCAAAAGTTGATAACCAAGAACAGCTCGAGGCTACAATTTCCAAGGAATGGCCGTTGGTAGCAGAAGAAACATTTACCGAAATTTCTTCGGGATGGTGGCAGGGTAGTTCTGCCGATGATAATGTTTCACGCTTTAGTGTCAACTTCGTTGGAGGTAAATATCGCTGGGACGTGGAATTTCTAAAAGGAAGGGAGAAATGGATAGAGGCCCCTTACGGCTCTGCCGCGGATTTTTACCTAGCGGTTGATGTGAAATTTGTCGCGTTCACACCTGGAAATATAGCCGCAAGCCTCTTATTTGGTCGCACCTCAAATCAGGACTACGCATTTAGAATCTCATCAAACAAAAAATTTGCGCTCGAAAGGTTCGATGGAATTAAGCATAACATGATAATCAGTTATACCCCAGCTTCTATCAATCCGAGAGAATCTAATCGAATAGCTGTAGCTGTTGAAGACGGCGAAATAAAACTTTATATCAATTCAAAGCTCGTTGCTGAATACAAGGATTCTACATTTACTGGGGGCAAAGTTGGGATTAGCGTGACGGGATGGGAACCAGGGCAATCAGCGGTCATGGACTTCGATAACTTTGAATTCCGGCGCAAGCCGTAGAAGTGTATCATGAACAGTTTCACAGAGACGCCTAACCAAAGAGTTTAGGGGACATTTGAGCCTGAGCCACAAAGAAAAATAGTGTTTGATGAAAGCATTCAAAATTTACAAAGGATAGTGGCCGCCATGGTTGCCCTTAACCACAGGCGTTAAAGACAGCTGCTATATATCAAAGGCTTCTATGCAGTTTTAAAACCTGCACTACCTCAAACAAAACGCGAATATCGACTCCTCAAATCAGCTTGCGATATCTATCCAATATTTTTAGGCACTATATTCTTAGGTTGGATCGGTACTTCGAGATGAAGTCAAGGTGCTCATATCGGCCGTCTTATCATATTATACGGTAAAGCGATAATAGATTCCCGACAAGATTGCCCAGCCCAAGATCAGGAGTGTCAAAATTGCCAGAGCGCCGGCCAGCAGTTTGTGAAAGATATTTTCCTTTTTGCGTTCCTGATACCCCAGCACAAACCCCAGAGCGATGCCGGCTGCAATCCCACCAGCATGCGCCCAGTTGTTGATCACCGGAATCAGGATGCCGAAAATAAATAATAGAATTACCCAGATGCCGATTTGCTTGTAGAGCGCCCGCCCGTAAACACCGCCCCGGCTTTTGCCATAGTACATCAGGGCGCCGGCCAGACTGCAAACCGAGGCCGAGGCACCGATCGTCCAAGACACGCCTGCCAGATATGATACCAAAAAGCCGATCACCCCACCCAGGGAGTAGATCATAAACATCCGATAGACACCATATTCCCGGGCCACCAGCAGCCCCAGCTGCCGGAAAGCCGCCATATTGAAAAAAATATGTAAAATGCCACCGTGCAAATAGTTGGCGGAAATCAAGGTCCAATATCGCTGGTAGGCATCGATCGGCGCACTTCCAGTTGCGCCCAGCAATTCAAGGATCGGCCCCGCAGGCGACAGAAACGTCAATGGATTCGGTGCCAGTCCAAAACCCCTGGGGTTTAACAACAAGGAGATCACATAAATAGCGATGTTTAGGCCGATAATCGACTTGATGAACACATAAGGGTCATTGAATCCGCGGGTCCAGATATTGTTTTTCCACCAGGCCGCCGGGTGAGCCGTGCCGCAATACGGGCAGCGCTTCTCAGAGCTGCTGATCAGCTTTTTGCAGTTGGGGCAAAGCAGGGATTGTCGTTTTTGAGAGGGCATATTGTTGAGAATATCACCTAATTTTTAAATTTTTAAGGAATAGCGCCTGTCTCAAATTGATTTGATTTAAATCCACAGGAGTAATGGAATATTGGAGTACTGGAGAAATAGATAAGAAAAACAGATGAATTCAAAGTGTTAACTTTAATCCATCAAACAATACTCCAACACTCTATTACTCCACTACTCCATTGCCAAATTCGTCAGGGTATAAGTTTAGAGCTCTCTGATTTGATCCTGTAAATGGCAAATGAAGACTATTCGGATACCCAGGCTAAACTATCCGGTATCACCGGTCCGCCAACACTGTCGGACAGATTTTTCAAGGACTGCTGCAACTCTGCCATTTTAGCATCTAGATTTTGCCGCTGCGGAGACCAGTCGGCCGGACAGGCGGTTCGCAACTGCTCGACTTCGGCATCGATTTGATCGACAATCGAATGCAGTCCTCGGATCGATGAGAAAACAGTTTCTTTATCTTTTTCCGGAAGGCGATCGACAATCCGGATGACATCATAAAGTTTGGCTTTCCATCCCGTCAGATGTTTCTCCAAAATATCACAATAAGCGGTCGTGTCCATGGCATCCTCCCTGATGTGGCCCGATTGTCTCGTGCAACTCTAAAAGAAAACATGCCTATCGGCATAAATCAAAAATAATTAAACTCTACAATAAGACCTCAACCCAACAGGTCAAGTTAGGCCTTGTTGGAAGATGCCGCCTATGGCTGGCAGATACAATTTAGGACAAGATACGGTTTGTCATAGCGTATTCGACCAAAATCAGGTATCACAGTGTGACATTGCTTTCCAATTGACACATTGCCACCTTTTTTTTAAGATAGGGTCGATTTATGTATTGTCTGTGAAGTCCCATCCCAATTTCTGCAACCAATATCGGGAACAGACACATTTCTTAGCCAGCAGCTCTTTCTTGACTGACCATCTCAACAACTGAGCACTTTCATGCGGTGTGATGATTTGAGGATTGCGTGAAGCCGGAAATAAAAACCAAAGCAGCTTCAAAACAAACCCTTTTAAGCCTGATTATACTGGGGACCTTGGCGATTATTGCCGGCGGTGTTTTCATGGCTCAGTTTAGCTATTATCCGGCGGTGCAGCAGGTGGCGTCGCCCTTACCGGCCGGTGATCAAGGTAACCCGGTCCCCTCGGTTGCCTCCGAGCCGTCCTTGATATCCCTGCCGGCCGGACAATCGCCACTGACGCCGATGGAGGCTTTCGATGCCGCCACCCTTTCAGATAAGATCAACGGTAAAGCCGAGCTGTATCTGTCGGCCGGCTTCAAACGCCTTCACAGCCAACGTCTGCAAGCTGAAACCGCCGGTGATGTGTGGATGGAAGTTTTCGTTTACGACATGCAGACGCCACAAAATGCATTTGCGGTTTTCAGTGCGCAGCGCAGAGCGGATGCCCAGAAACTGGAGATGGGGCAATATGGCTATCAAACTGCCAACGCGCTGTTTTTTGTGCATGGCCCCTATTACGTAGAGATCGTTGCTTCTGATCGGTCCGAAGCCATCAGACAATCAATGCACACCTTAGCCGAATCGTTCATCAACGCCCACCCGGTTCAAACTCAGACCATCGATGAGAAAGCGCTTTTTCCCCGAGATGGGTTGATAGAAGACAGCATTGCATTGGTGTCGGCCGATGCTTTCGGATATGAACGCTTCGACAATATATTTACTGCAACCTACCAGCTCGGAAATACCCAGCTGGTGGCCTACCTCTCACGCCGTCAATCACCGGGCGAAGCGCAGGAATTGGCAACCACTTATGCTGATTTTTTAATGGCATTTGGCGGCTCACCGGCGGAATCGGATCCAGCTATACCCGCAGCCAGGATGATTTATATTCTGGATACTTATGAGATTGTCTTTTCCCATGGCCGTTATCTAGTTGGTGTGCGCGAAGCTCCTGAAAAGCAGCCGGCACAGCAATTGGCCCTACAATTGTTTAATGGCATCAAAGAGGCCGCCCGTGAATAGCAGTGCCGATCAAAATATCAACCGACGCCAATTTATGGTGCGCTCCGCCAAAGCCGGTGCGTCCATTTTGACTGCGTGTGCCATCGGTTATGGGTTTCATGATCGTACCGGGCCCAGCGGTCAAACAGAAGATGCGGCGGCGCTTGAACTCCCGGATTTTTCAATGCCGGACCTCGGCACGCGAATGAGTATCGTTCGGGGCGCTAATCGATCTGAAACCCTTAAGCTGGCATTGAAAACCATCGGCGGTATGGAAGCATTTATTAAAAAGGGGGACCGGGTTTTACTGAAGGTCAACGCCGCTTTCGCTTCGGCACCCATGCTTTCAGCAACCACCCACCCGGAGTTGGTCACGGCGATTACTCGCTTGTGCCTCGAAGCCGGTGCCGCTGCGGTCACGGTCGCCGACAATCCGATCAATGATCCGGCCAGCTGTTTCCGATTAACGGGTATCGAACAAGCCGCTCGCTCAGCCGGGGCAGCGGTTTTGTTACCGCAAAATGAGCTGTTTAAACCATTTACACTGCCGCAAGCGCAGCTAATTCGCAACTGGCCGGTTTTTTACAAGCCGTTGACCCAAGTGGACAAAATCATCGGAACTGCTCCAGTCAAAGATCATCATCGCAGCGGGGCATCGATGATTATGAAAAACTGGTACGGGTTGCTGGGCGGGCGTCGCAATATTTTTCACCAGGACATCCATACCATTATCACAGAGCTGGCCATGATGATAAAGCCGACGCTGGTGGTTTTGGACGGCACCACTACCATGATGCATAACGGACCGACCGGCGGTTCGCTTTCAGACCTGAAAAACACCAACACCATGATCGTCAGCACGGATCAGGTGGCGGCTGACGCCTTCGGCGCCACCCTGCTCAATAAAACCATTGCGGATCTGGCGTTTATTAAAAAAGCAGAGGCCATCGGGCTGGGAACCGCCGATTTCAGGTCACTTAATCCGGTGAGGGAGTCTCTGTAGGAAAGGCACAGGGCATAAGGCGCAAGGCATAAGGCAAATAAGGAACAGAGCCTTTAACCGTGAACCCTGCACCGTGCGCCGTGAGCCGTACGCCGAATTAGAAAGGCAAATAACGTTTTAAATTCTGTTTAAAGCGCACAATTTTAAAAATGAACATTATAACAACCCGCAGAATTAGCCAGATATTTTTCCTGATCCTGTTTTTCTGGTTTTGCTTTGCCACTACCTTGGGAGAGCGCTGGTTCCAGCTGCGCGGATGGCCGGTTAACTGGATCATCCAGTTAGATCCGCTGGTGGGCCTGGGCACTCTGCTGACCACCCGCACGCTTTATGCCGGACTTTTGTGGGGTCTGGCCACGGTTGTTTTAACGATCCTTTTGGGCCGTTTTTTCTGCGGCTGGCTGTGTCCGTTTGGGACGATTCATCAATTTGTCGGTTATCTTGCGCGGCGCAAACGCAGAGTCAAGGACAAAATGGCGCTCAATCGCTACCATCCGGCACAGTCCGTTAAATACTGGATTTTGGTCTTTTTGCTTATCATGGCTGTCGCCGCGCTTAGTGTTGATGTGGTTCGTTTACCGCGCTCGAGCCCGTTGGCATTTTCAATTCTGCTGATTCTGGGTCTGATAGCCGTCATTGTTCTGGTGGTCCGACAAGCGGAATGGAATACCCAAAAAACTATTTTCACCGTTTTGATCGCTGGCGTCGGCTGGATTTTGGTCAGCTTTTTGTTCTATGGTGACTGGCGCCCGGCAGCCTCGCTTCAAATCGGTTTGTTGGACCCCATCCCGCTGGTCTACCGCTCGATAAATTTAATCCTTCTGCCGCTGTTCGACCGTACGTCCCTGGCGGCCTCAAGCAATCCGCGCTTGTATGCGGGCACCTGGTTGATCGCATCCATCTTTGTCGCCGCAGTGCTGCTAAATGTCATCCGGCCACGTTTTTACTGCCGGTTTGTGTGCCCCCTGGGAGCGCTGTTCGGTGTACTGG
>JASFEV010000010.1:0-34020 GCA_050124655.1 Desulfobacterales bacterium | reverse complement strand
CCAATTGCTCTCCGGTATTTTACCGTTGTGTTTGCATTTGCGCGTTCAGACAATCGCAATACTCATCAAAGATAAAGTACATACAGCGATTTTCATAGCTTGATTTTTTAAAAAAGCTACATTTTTCCTGTTGTTTGGCATCTTCAGCGGTGCAAACAGACATTTTTTCCTTTTTACAGTAATTGGTTTCAGAGCAACTCATCTCGACAATCTCCTGAATCAGACAGTACATTCAGCATCAATAGAGGTTGAATTGTTGACCAATGCATTGCTGCACACGCCCATTACTGAAAGCAGAATCTATGCCAATTTGCCCGGTCAACTGTATATTTTTATATTTCATAAATAAGTGCGACAGGTTAGCCCAAATTTCAGCCGAGCTCATCTTTTTAGGATGGCTAAAGGTTGTCAAATCATTGACCATCATTGCGATAGGCGCGTCAATCCGGTTAAATCCGTGATTTGTGGGCTACAGGGAGCAAACGCGGAATGTCAACACTTCAGGTTGAACTTTGAGGTTTATCTGATTATGTTAGGCTTAAATTCGGCAAATTTTTCCGAAAATTATGAATATATTTTCACATTTTCTTATGGATTGGGAAATAGATGGAATGGCTTGAAGAAAAAAAGCGCCGGAGGCAAATCGACAACAGCGCCCAAAATGCCGATGAAGCCTACTTCGGTTATGAACGCATCAGGGCCGAGGCGAAAACGGATCGGGTCATGCAGCATTTCAACTCCGTCGCCCGTCACTATGACTTTATGAATACGCTATTAAGTTTCGGTATTCATTACGCCTGGAAGCGCACCGCTGTCCGAATGTTAAAACTGGCCCCTGGTGATCGCATCCTGGATGTGTGTGGCGGTACCGGTGACCTGGCAATTCTGGCGGCCAGAACGGTCGGTGCGGCCGGTCGCGTCATAATTTACGACATCAATCGCGCCATGATCCAGGCCGGCATGCACAAAGTGGTCGACACCGATCTAGCAAATCGTCTGGGTCACATACAGGGAAATGCCGAGTTTATTTCTTTTCCCGACGGTCATTTCGACACTGCCATGGTGGGATTTGGTATCCGCAATGTGACGCACATGGAAAAGGGATTTGAAGAAATGTATCGCGTGTTAAAGCCCGGGGGAAAATTGATGTGTCTGGAGTTTTCCAAACCCACCTGGCCGGTATTTCGCTGGCTGTATGATTTTTACTCGTTTTATATCATGCCGTTTCTGGGCCAACTGATTGCCGGCAACAAAAAAGCTTACACCCATCTGCCGGAATCCATCCGCATGTTTCCGCTACCGGATGAACTTGCAGATGTGCTCAAAAAAATTGGTTTTTCACAGGTTACATATCGCAGCCTGACCAACGGGATTGCCGTCATTCATCTGGCAATCAAATAGCGGCTATAACCCAAAATAGAAAACGGGCGACATGAAACTTAACAGATTAGAGCGCTGGTTTGTAAACAGTCCCGTCAGACAAATCAAACAGAATCTGGTGATGCAGTGGTTCAGAGGCACGGTGGCGCTAAAAACCGGCGGTACTATTTTAGAAGTGGGTTGCGGGCGGGGTGTCGGCGCCAACCTGATACGGAAGGTGTATCAACCCAGCCGACTTTACCTGTTAGATTTAGACCTTGAAATGATCCTAAAAGCAAGCCGCCGAATTAATGGTCATAATGGATGCCGCATTTCCATGTGTGTTGGGGATGCCACCCGGCTGCCTTACGCGGATCAATCTCTGGATGCCGTATTCGGCTTTGGATTTTTGCATCACGTTCCCGCCTGGCGGGAGGGTTTGGCTGAAGTTACCCGAGTGCTCAAACACGGCGGTGTCTACTTTATGGAAGAATATTACCCCAGCCTTTATCAAAATGTTATCACCAAACATCTGCTGGTCCATCCGGAAAAAGATCGCTTCAACAGCCAGGATTTACACCGCGCCTTTAAAGACGTCAGTCTAACCCTGACACACAGCTTTGAATTGAAACGCATGGGCATTTTAGGCGTGGGCGTCAAAGCCGACAGCCAGTCTATCTCCTGCGCAAAGCATGAAGATGCCTGCCAGGTCGTCATGGACTGAACAAAAGCCATCCGGCTGCGAATCCAAAGAATCTTTCGGTACTCATTTCATATCTGCAAAATTGGTAAAACGGTGATACTCTCAATATATCGGTTGTTGGCCGATATTTGGTTTTTGATGTGATATCCCAAATTTTCCAACAACCAAATTTCAGCTTGTTAAACCCAATCTACAATCCCGCAAATTGTTTAATTCATAACAAAACCTAAAAAATTTGAGATCCTCCTAAATTTCAACCTTAGGCACGAAACATACAATTTTAGGCAAGTCAAAATTTGTTACATTAGATAATGAAATCTGCTACGGACATAAACATTTACTTGACTTGAACACCACAGGAATCAGCTTATTTTGGGTTATTATGGTTGACAAAATAGATAAAAAGCGTTTTGAAATTTTATCCATTGCCAGAATTGTCGGTATGGACAATTCAACCCTGCATCATGTCTTTGAGAGGATTGTCGGGCAACCGCCAATTGAGTACCTCAAAAAAAATTCGGCTTCACCAGTCACGCTTGCTGACCGTCAGTAACAGCCTGAGCGCCAGTGAAGCGGCTTAAAAGGCAGGCTACAATAACGCATTGAAGACCAGCCGGGAATTCAAGAGGCAATTCGGGCTGTTTCCATGCCGGAAAGCTGAAATCCTACAATATCAATAGTGCCCATAATGAAATTTTCTCTGAAAATAACTTTCGTCCTTCTAACAATCACGATGACGATCGTCATCTGTAGGGGAGCATCTGGAAAAATGAATGCGTACAAACCCAATTTTCCCAAAACTGTTGGCGTTTGGAATAGAGTTGAATCACCTCGAATTATTAACTCAAAGAACATTTTCAAATACATGAATGGCGCCGGTGAGCTCTATCTGGGCTATCGATTCCGTCATCTTGAGGTCTTTGATTATACCTCTGCTGACCAGGGTAATATTCTGGTGGAATTGTATTTTATGGAAAGCCCCGATGATGCGTTTGGCTTGCTATCCCTGGATTGGGGCGGTGAGCCGGTATCTTTTGACGGCACCCCTGCAGCGATATCAAACCAATATTTTATGGCATCCACACGGGCGCTTTATGGTGGCGGCCTGTTGCGGATGTGGTCAGATGGTATTTATGCTCGAATTATAGCCGAACGTGAAACGCCGGCATCAAAGGAAGCGGTCCTCGCGCTCGGTAAGGCAGTAGCTGCCGGCACTCAATATCCACCGGAGCCGGCACTCGTAAAATTACTCCCCCTGGAGATTGACGCTGTTTGGAAATTACGGGTTGACAGACTGAGCTTTTTTCGTTCCCATCTGGTACTAAATTCAATTTATTACCTCAGTCATGAAAATATTCTCGATCTGGATCTCTCAGCAGAAGCCGTTAGTGCGCCCTATGAATTCATTCCCGGCTCGGGAGATCCGAAACGCAGCCAGTTTCTGCTGGTGCAATATGAAAATCCTGAACGTGCGAGCCAGGCCCTGAACCGTTTTCATGATGCCTATCTGTCCGGCGATAAGAAAGAAATAACAGCGGAAACAGCCGCTGACAGCCCGAGTCTTTTTAAGCTGGAGGACGGCTGGCTGGCATATAAGCTGATCGGCAAACATATTGCGATCGTGTTTGAAAGTCCGGACCCGGAATCTGCCCGGGCAATCCTTCAGAAAAACGAATCCAATTTACTGAAAAAAGGAGGGGGATCATGAAAGATAAAATGCCTGTCTTAACCAGACGAGATTTTATCCGGGGAACCGTCGGTATAACCCTCGGAGCGTCTGTCTTCGGTCTTCAGTGGCCCAAGGCAGAAGCCAAGGCAACAGCTACGAGTTTAGTGACGGTCGTACGCGACCAAAAGGCCATGGATTCTGCAAAAAACATAGACATCACTGTGCTGGAGAAAATGCTAGTCGAGACATTGACCCGGGTTACCGGCCAGAAGAATACAAAGGACGCTTGGTTAAGCCTTGTCAAACCAAACGATGTGATTGGCCTGGTGCCCACCGATCATCTGAATCCAACCCATGATGAAGTCGTGGATGTCGTTAAAAATTCATTGATGGACGCCGGAATCCCCGAAGACGGGATTCGAGATGCACAGGGCCCGCGGAATGCCAAAAAATGTGACGCTTTAATTACGATTCCGGGACTGAAAGCACACTGGCTGACCGGGATCGGCACGGTTCTAAAAAACTACATCATGTATTCCGGAAGCCCCAGCAGTTATCATCAAAGCAATAGCGCCAAGTTAGGGGAAATCTGGAACCTTCCATTTGTCAAAGGCAAGACAAAACTGGTTCTGGTGGATTCTCTTTATCCGCTCTGCGACAAGGGGCCACAGCCTGATCCAAGATACCAGTGGAATTACAATGGATTCATCGCTGGGACCGATCCGGTTGCCGTCGAAACGGTTTGTTTAAAAATTATTACCGAAAAAAGGAAAGCTATCCGAGGTGAATCTTGGCCCCTTTCGCCCCCACCGATTTGTGTGGAAGCCGCAGATAAAGTCTATGGATTGGGGACGAGCCGGATGGAGCAAATTCAAATTAAGCATTCCGGCTGGGATCACGAGTTGTTGCTATAATCCCAATTGAAGGAAATACATGCGGTCGTCTGTCGTCTGGTCGCCGCTTTTGTGGTAAAAATAAGGGGATTTAAAAGGTTTATCGCACTCGTCAAATCATCCCGATCCAGGTTTAAAACGCCTGAGGAAAGAGGTGAAACCCATGAAATTTGATCAACCGATCACGCGCAGAGAATCCATCCGCAGGATTTTGAAATGGTCCGGGTGTATCACACTTGCCGGTGCAGCCCGCTGGCCATTATTTGACATACCTTCGGCAAGAGCAACGGCTGCAAACCAGAAATTTATTATCGAGGGCATCGGTCAAACAGATAATTTTTCAGTCAAAGACCTGACCCAAAAGGTCTTCGGAGCGGCCGGCGGAATAAAACAATTTGTATCGAAGGGAGATGTGGTGGTCATCAAGCCCAACATTTCCTGGGCCAGACCGTCGAAAATGGCTGCTACCACAAATCCGGAAGTATTGCAGGCGGTCATCGAGCTTTGCCAAGAAGCGGGTGCCAAAAAGGTTCGAATCGCTGATAATACCATTGACAATGCGAAATTCTGTTTTTCTGTGTCCGGTGCAGCAGATGTAGCGAAAACAACCGGGGCGGAACTCATCCATCCCGATTCATCTTTGATGCGCGAGATGAAGCTGCAGGGGGATCTTCTGGATGTCTGGCCGGTTTATTTGCCCATCGTTGAGGCGGACAAGGTCATCAACCTGCCGGTTGCCAAGGATCACATCCTGAGTTCTCTGACACTCGGTATGAAGAATTGGTTCGGTGCAATTGGCGGAAGGCGCGGCTCGCTACACAGAGAAATACATCCAAAGATTGTTGATCTGGCCCAGTTTTTCAAACCTACCGTAACATTGATAGATGCCACTCGAATCATGGCAAGGAATGGTCCTTCAGGTGGTAGCACATCTGATGTCGTCACAAAAAATACGCTTATTTTAAGCGATGATCCGGTCGCTGCGGATGGCAAAGCGGCTTTGCTTTTTGGCAAGGAACCGCAGAATATAGGGTATATCAAATTGGCCAGGAAGCGGGGACTCGGAACCTACGATTTTTCAAAGCTACTTCAAAAAAAAGTGAGTGTATAAATTCAGATTATAAACAGCTTTGATTCCATTGTGTGTTTCATGCCCTAAAGGGTTTATGTGAAATTATGTGATCAGTTATTTTGAGACGTTAAAGTACAGGAGGAGTATTATGCCGTTAGTCACAATTAAATTATGCATGAAAAAAACAGCCACAGCATTGTTAATTACAATTTTCTTAATTTTGTCGGTTGCCATTTGCTTGGCTGATGAAAGTAAAGATCATGTTTGTTTCAGGGTCTTAGATTCAAATAAAGACGGGAATGTCACATTTCAGGAATTTGAGAAATACTATGGCAATGACCAGAAAAAATTTAACAAAGCTGATATGGACGAGGACGGCAAACTAACACATGATGAATATCATGATCTACTGGGACATGGATCATCACAAAATCAGTAAGTAGATTCGCGCAGGAGGAAAAGCAATATCACACACAAACTGTGTTGAAGGAACCACCTAAAAAGGAAAGGTTAAGAGGTACTGCTTTTTATGATGGACGTTCATTTCCCAAATTGGCAAAAAATCCGATTCCGCCTATTTAATCTTTTTAAAACAAATCACATTACTTCCGCTAATCCCAAATATTTAGGGCCCCTCTAAAAACTCGATAAAGGCACGACATGTAAACTCTGGCAACGTCTGCAGCAACCACTACATATAGGGTTCGATCGTAATTTCGGGAAAAAATAGATTACATGATCCAATCTCAATCATTGTCAAGATATCGAATGAAGATCTGCACTCATATAAAAGTTGATAGATACAGGTGAATGGTGATATCTGTAATTATAAAAAAATTTCAGATCGTTGAATATCACACGCTTTTGAGAGGAGCGGATTTGTGTGCTCATCTCAATTTATCTTTATCCCCTTGACTTCTGAAATCAATCTGTTTTATTAAAATTATCTGCTGCTCTTCACAGCACCCTCAAATTGATACCAAAACGTCTCCATCGACACCCTTTACCCGACAGTTGAAATGTGATCCCAGCCCGAGCAGCTCAAAACCAGCATTTTATCGTTATACGAAGAAAGGAGAAAAAACATGTTACGATCTAAATTGTTTGCTGCGTTAGTTTTGGCACTTTTTATTTTCGGGATAGCTATTGTTGGAATGGCACAATCCCAGAAGGTGAAAACCGTAACCTTGCCATCTGGCGAAGAGGTGGTGGATATAAGTGGACTGTGGGATACGCAGATAGAGAACTATGGATCCTGGAGTGAATATGGAAAATACTCTACAGTGACTGAAATTATACAAGAAGGCAGTTCATTTTTTGGAATTAGATTAAAGGCTACAACCTACCATCCAGCTGGCAGTAAGACCTTTCAGGGTGAACTCGATGAGAATGGTATTAAAAAGCTTCAGCTCATAACGGGGATGGGGCCGATGGATGCAGAAGGCCAAATAAGCGAAGACGGGAAAAAGATAACGTTTGATATTCCCGACAAAGCCAAATCGACTATGACAAGGAAAGAGTAGATTCTATATTTAACCACTGATAATAATATAAATTTGTTCTAAATTTCCTATTCCAACTGACCTGAACGGTTCTCAAACTACAAAATTGAATCCTGCTTATAACCTGACCACCTGTTAAGCCTCTATTCACATCACCATTTCTGGCTTCAAAAAAATATGTTTCATGAAACCTGCTATAAAAAGGAGGTTCGCTATGATTAGATTTTTTTGGTCAGCATTTTTGGCAATTTTCATATTTATACCAACAATTCAGGCGGCCGATAACGCCGACCACCGAGAGCTTCTTTCAAAGCACTACAAGTTGCAGAAGCCTACTGGTAAGGACACAATCACACCAGTATCAGCCTGTGAATCTCTCTTCAGCACTCTGCCGAAACGTGATAGACTTACTATGCGGATTTATGAAGATGCACATCACCTTTTTGATATGGCTGAATTACCACCTGAAACAACAGGTCCACTTGGGACTATGGGCTACAATAAAGCTGCTGCTGAAGCTGCATGGATTGAAGTCACTGACTTCCTAAAGAGATGACTTTTTGTTATGTCTTAAAATTTCAAATCGGATTGAATAGAATCTGCGGTTGCTCCAACATCTATGCCAAATTAGCACGCTTTGAATATTTGTGATATAAGATTACGATATATGGAATTTTGCGGTTTTCAATAGATTCTCATATCACCAGTTTCCAGAATCCTGAATTTTGATTGAAAAAGCCCAGCGATTTGGATATAAATGCGTATAACCTATTTCCGATTCTCCTATTCAAATTGGCCTGAAGCGGGTCTCAATATCCTGAATCGAATACGATTTTCCATCCTATTTTTGCACTCTTTCAAATAATCCACATACTGAGTTCATCTGTTTGAAACCTCAACAAGGAGGTGCCGTCATGGCAGATGAAGGTTTTAAGCGCAAGCTCACCGCTATTCTCAGTGCAGATGTCATAGGTTATAGCCGCCTTATGAGAGACAACGAGGAGGCAACAGTCCGTGATATAGCTGCCCACCGTGTTTTGATTTCCGATGTTATCAAACAGCATAATGGCCGAGTTGTAGATTCTCCCGGTGACAATATATTAGCCGAGTTTGCCAGTGTTGTGGACGCGGTGAATGGTGCCATAAAAATCCAACAGGAAATCAAGAAAAGAAACGCAGATACCCCTGAAGATCGCCGCATGGAGTTTCGCATCGGTGTCAATCTTGGTGATGTGATCGAAGAGGAAGAGCGGATTTATGGGGACGGCGTCAATATTGCGGCACGGGTCGAAGGGCTTGCGGCTGGTGGTGGAATCGCAATATCCGGGATAGTATATGACAGCATCAAGGACAAATTATCGCTTGGCTACCACTATTTGGGTGAGCAAGAAGTTAAGAATATCCCTGAACCGGTTCGGATTTATCAGTTACTAACCGAGCCTGAAGATGCTGGCAAGCTGATCGGTGCTGAAAAAAAGGCATCAAAAAGGGGGGGCCTGTGGATAGCTGCAGCGGCAATTGTTGTCGCAATCGTCGGTTTGGGAATCTGGCATTTCTACATGCGCCGTCCTGCTGTGGAGCCTGCCTCAGTGGATAAAATGACTTTTCCCTTACCAGAAAAGCCCTCTATCGCGGTTTTACCGTTTGGTAACATGAGCGGCGATCCCAAAGAAGACTATTTCAGTGACGGATTAACTGAGCAAATTATCACTTCCCTTTCCAAATATCCTCGTCTGTTTGTAATTGCCCGCCAGTCATCATTTCATTACAAAGACAAGCCCTTGAAAGTCCAACAGGTTGCCGAGGAGTTGGGCATTCAGTATGTACTGGAGGGGAGTGTCCAGAAATCTGGTGATCAATTGCGGATCACAGCGCAGCTTATCGATGCATTATCAGGTCATCACATTTGGAGCGAGCGATACGACCGGGAACTTAAAGATATATTCGATTTGCAGGATGATATAACCATTAATGTCATGAACAATCTGGTTGCAGAGCTGACAGAGGGCGAACAGGTCCGTCGCTGGACGGAAAAGCGTGTGACCAATCTGAAAGCCCTTGAAAAGCATTATCAAGCGCAGGGTTTTTTTTGTCGCCATACGAAAGAAGATTATGAAAAGGCACGACCGTTGTTCGAGGAAGCTATTGCTCTTGAACCTGAGTTTATTTATCCTTATGTGTATTTAGGCTACCTTCACAACTTAACAGGGTACCTCGGATATAGTGAATCTCCCGCTAAATCTTATCAGACAGCGCTCGAATTGGCGCAAAAAGCCCTTGCTATTGACGACTCGCATGATGGCGCCCATGCATTAATGGCCTCTTGTTACAATGTGAGGCGTCAGTATGATAAAGCCCTTTCCGAGGCGGAACGGGCTATTGCTCTTAATCCAAATTCGTCGGACGGATATTTGGTCATGGCATCGGCTTTAGGCTATTCAGGCAGGTGGGAGGAAAGTGCTATATATGCGAAAAAATATATACGAATAAACCCGTTTCCCGGTGCCTATATTTACAGTATCTTAGGGCGTGCCTATTTCATGATGGGTCAGTATGAAGAATCTATAGTGACATGGAAAAAAGCGCTGAAGGTGAGCCCTAATTATCTAACTGCTCATCGCTTTCTTGCAGCATGTTATAGTTCAATAGGTCGCGATGAAGAGGCTCGCGCTGCAGCAAATGAAGTTCTTCGGATAAATCCCAAGTTCACTATAGAGTCGTATGAAAAGAGACTTGGTTACAAGAATAAGTCCGATATTAAGCGGGAGGTGACCGCTCTGCGCAAGGCCGGGTTGCCCTATAAACCACCACTTCCCCTTCCGGATAAACCCTCCATTGCCGTGCTGGCGTTCGATAACCTTAGCGGTGACCCTGAGCAGGAATATTTCAGTGACGGCATTGCCGAGGACATCATTACAGCTCTTTCCAAGACACCGAAACTGTTTGTGATCGCCCGAAACTCCTCATTCACGTACAAAGGCAAGCCAGTGAAAGTACAGAAGGTAGGTCGGGAGTTGGGTGTCCGTTATGTACTTGAGGGCAGCGTTAGAATGGCCGAAGGGAAAGTGCGTATCACAGCTCAGTTAATTGATGCAAAAACAGGACACCATCTGTGGGCGGAGCGATATGACAAAGCTATTTCTGAAGGAAAGCGAGCAATAGAGCTCGATCCTAATACCTCAAAGTGGGCAGTTCACTATGGGTGGGCACTTCGGTCCGTTGGTAGATACGAAGACGCGCTTCTCGAGTATAAGAAGGCTTTACGCCTAAATCCCTTAGATAAGGCACGTCCATTAGAGCAAATATGTACTACCTATAATATGATGAGGCGACATGAGGAAGCGATTGAGACATGTAAAAAAGTAATCGAACTGTCTCCAAGAAGTTTACCCTCCTATATTAATTTAGCGGTAGCCTATGGCGAATTAGACCAGAAGGACGAAGCTCGTGAAGCTGCTGACAAAGTTTTAAAAATTTATCCGAACTTTTCCATGGATTCTTTTGAGAAGACCCTTCCATACAAAAATAAAGCAGATAGAGATTTATATGTTAACGGGTTGCGGAAAGCTGGGCTGAAGTGATGTGTGTTAAGAATACTAAACGCGTTTCTGAGCGCTTAGATTTTGGTTCGGGGCAAGGCGCCCAGTGAATTGAAAACGGAGCTTACACGATAGTACGCGAGTATTTCAATTCGCGGGACAACATCGCCCTGGGCCAAAAGATGAGCGTTCAGAAACGCGTTTTAGTGTTTTTCAACAGGAAACGTCATCGAAGCCCCAAACCACCCAATAACCGTTATTATCGGAATCAGCGCCAGCACGAGGAGCAGATACAGAATACTGGCGCCCTGGATGGAGTCCAGGACACTCGGATCAGCAATACGCCAGATAAATATAATAATCTGGATAACCAGCAAGGTAAAGGTGAGCGGAATTTTTATTTTGACCGGCCGCATCGGTTGGGAAAGGTAATTCAACCACCAGGTGTATAGCCCGGTGGCAATGCCGACGGCGGTAAACAAAATCCCGGCTGCCACACTGTGCAGAGCGGTGATTTCAAATGCTTTAATCCCGGTAATCAAATATAAAATATTGAAAATCGAAGTGGAAAAGGTAAAAACGATGGGAAAATGCACCGTCATCGGATGCGGGTGTCGTTTGAGGAAGGGGTATTTTTCCAGCAGCCAGGCCAAAAACCGGGGTATCTCTGGTTCTGCTGCAACCGCTTCTTCTTCTTTGAGCGTGCCGACTTGCGGGTATCTTTCTAAAACATCGGACTCGTGGGGTGCCCCCTGGATGTCGGCCGTCAAATCACTGCCGGCATTATGGCGATTCATATGCAGACCGTTTTTCCATAACTTACTGTTGGTCACATCATAAACCTTGCCCTCGTGGGCAATATAAATGGGACGCCCGTCTTTACCATCGTATTTTTCAAGTTCTTCACGATCAAATTCCTGCATCGCAATCCTCCTCGATTTGTCCTGCTCAGAATACCAATTTTACAACCACAACGACAAGCATCGCCAGCGGATAATAGCTGGCCCTGTTGAACAGAATCATGGCATGGGAATTTTCGTCTGTTCGGTAAAGCTTCATGGTCGGCAACAGTAGAAAGTAAAGTCCCACCAGCGCAAAGGCGATGATAAACGGAAGCCCAAAAGAGATGGGGGATAGAATCAGCAAAACACCCGAAAAGATAAGGGTTAACATGATGGAACCGAAAATCACCACGTTGGCCTGCTCAAGCCCGAATCGAATGGGAATCGTGCGCGCCCCAAAACGGACATCTTCTTCCAGATCGATCCAATCATTGGGAACATTTTGACCGCCGATTTCCCAAAAAAATAGCAATAAAAATAATACGAGCACATAAGATATGGCGGGATTTGGGTCAACGGCAAAGACAGCCGCGATCGGGCCGGCGGTCTTGACAGCACCGCTGATAAGGGTGCGGGAGGGGCTGACATTCCACATATAACAATAGATTGTTTCAAGTACACAACTGCCAACAAATATCAACACACATATCGGGTTTAGCAGGTAGGCGCCAATCAGCGCTAAAAGTGCCCAAGCAATCGACCATATAAGGCCTTCTTTAAAGCTGAGGAGTCCGCGTGCCATGGGGTGGCGCACAAGTATGGCATCCAGATCCTGGCAATCATCTATCTCCCGCAGTTTCCCCTGTTGAAGCTTCTTTTTGTCCGAACGGTAGCCGACGACATCATTGAGGGCATATACTGCTGTATAGCCGGCGAACACGGTAATCAGCCCCAGGACAACTATTTTAAATGATGGAAAATGGCCCAGCCACAATAGCGATGCTAAAGCGGCCGTAGACATATCCAACAACCCATGGGGGGTTCTGGAAAGTGCCCAGAAAAGCTTCAGTCGCTCAAAGCCTGTGAACTCATACTGGCACGACGTATCGGCCATGAACTTCATCCCTCCTGAAGCTTACAGTCTTCATCCCATTCCGGACAGGCGGTCTTTCTTTCAGCAGTGTATTTTTCCATACACTCGCCGCATTCCATGTCAAAATTGGCGACGTCGCCATATTTTTCTTTGATCTCCTCGGGCGTTAAAACCGTCAACTCGGTGCAGCCGCACTGCGGACAGGCAGTTTTGATCTTGTATTGTTTTCTGGCCATGTGCATTCTCCTTTTCCTTAAAACAGCAGAAGTTATTGATAGATTATGTAAAAAATTAACCACGAAAACACGAAATTTAAAAAGCACGAAATCATTTTGTTTTTATTTCTTTGCGTGTCTTCGCTTTTTCGTGCTTTCGTGCTTTCGTGGTAAAAGTTTAATTGCTTTCAGTCCCTTCCTTGTGACACTTGTCATGGCTTTTAATTAACTTTTAAGTAGCCCGACAAAAAGGTCATGTTTTTTTCTGAAAGGCGCTATGCTGATATATGAAGAACCGGGTTAATCGGAGCCCGATATTTGGGATGAGCGGCATCCAGGCCTTTGGAGCTAGAAAGACGTGTTTCTAATCCCAAATATCGAGCCGCAGGCAACTTGCTGATCATAGCGCCTGGAAGAAAATGACATGACCGACTTTGCTTATATATATTTTAAGTAGTCGGCCGACAAGCTAAATTCAAACATCATCAAAGGATTCGAATTGATCCTGCAACCATTCGTCAAATTCGTTTTCACTTAAAATTTTTTCTTGCAACACAACCTGCCGTATGGTTTTGCCGGACTCATAAGCCTTTTTGGACACCGCAGCGGCTTTGTCATATCCAATCTTTGGCACCAGACCGGTTGCCAGCGCCAGACTTTGTTCGATGTAACCCGCACAGGCTTCCTCATTGGCATTGATACCGTCAATACATTTTCTGGCAAACACATCTGCCGCTGCTGCCAGCAGCTCGATGGATTGTAATAAGTTGTATGCCATCACCGGTAGCATGACATTAAGCTCAAAATTGCCGGCCTGTCCGCCCATCATAATGGTGGTATCATTACCCATTACCTGAGCAGCCACCTGGATAACGGCTTCGGGAATCACCGGGTTGACTTTGCCCGGCATGATTGAAGAACCCGGCTGCAGGGACGGCAGGTCAATTTCGCCGATGCCGCAGCGCGGGCCCGAAGCCAGCCAACGAATATCGTTGGCAATTTTGACCAGACTGACCGCCAGGGTTTTTAAAGCACCGCTGGCCTCTACGGCTGCATCCCGGGCAGCCTGGGCTTCGAAATGATTGACTGCTTCCTGGAATGCAATCTTCGTATGAGAGGAGATCAGCGCAATAACTTTGCCGGCGAATTCCGGATGGGCATTGACGCCGGTCCCTACGGCTGTGCCACCCAGGGCCAGCTCGCAAAGCCGCTCTTCTACCGCAGCGATCCGTTTAATCCCCAGTTCAATCTGGCGGGCGTAGCCGGAAAATTCCTGACCCAGCACCATGGGAACTGCATCCTGTAAGTGGGTTCGGCCAATCTTGTGAATTTTGGCAAATTCCTGAGTCTTTTTAGCAAGAGACTGTTCGAGCAGAGTTAGGGCAGGGATGAGATCATTGCGGATGGATATCATGGCGGCGATATGGATCACCGAAGGGATCACATCATTGCTCGACTGGCCTAAATTGACATGATCATTGGGGTGAACCGGTGCTTTACCGCTTTTTTTGCCTCTTATAATTTCATTGGCGCGGCAGGCGACCACCTCGTTCATATTCATGTTGGTGGAAGTGCCGGAGCCGGTCTGAAAGACATTGACGACAAACTGATCGTCAAGCTGTCCGTCAACGACCTCCTGAGCAGCCGTCTCAATGGCATCGGCCAGCTTGGCATCCAATAATCCCAGATCTTTGTTAACACTTGCGGCGCATTTTTTTAACAATGCCAGGGCCTGAATAAAAGCGGTCGGAATTTTTAAGTTACCCATGGGAAAGTTATCAACCGCCCGCTGGGTTTGGGGCCCGTAGTAAGCTTCTTGCGGAACCATAACGGTTCCCATGGTGTCTTTTTCTTTCCGATACTTCATATTCAAGTAATCTGCTGCAACAATTGGCTGCTGGCCGCTGGCACCTGGCTTCTAAGCCCTGACTCTGCCTGACTGCCAGCCGCCAGAAGCAAGAAGCAAGTAGCCAGATCACCTGACCGGCATGCGTTCAATATTGGCTCTGAGCTGGGCGATTTCAATACCGAGGCTGACACATTGTTCACCCAGCATGCACTTTTCGGCATCCCCTTCTTCCAGGAAGGTCTTCAGTTCAATCTTATCTTTTTTCAAATCCACCACCCAGGAATTTTGTTCCGTATCAAATTCAACGTTGACATCGATACCGCATTGACCGATGTCCGGGTACAAGGCAATTATTTTGTTGCACAGTTCTTCTTTATCAATCATTAATGTTCTCCTTTATCATAACCTCTGATTCGAGGAAATAAATTTTTCTGCCCGTAACTGTTTTAGGTGACATGTCGCACCTTTATAAAATAATCCCTGATCTGGTTAATTCAAATTAAAAGGAAAAGAAGATGGGGATAGACAAAAACAGGATCATCACTGTGGGAGTCGTTCCATTTTAATGGCAAACATCAACAGAGCCGGGATGACCAGCACGGTAAAGATTGTCGAAATGGCCAACCCGCCTAAAACTACGCTGCCAAGTCCTCTGTAAAACTCGGATCCGGGGCCGGGTATGAGCACCAGCGGCAGCATTCCAAAAATAGAGGTGGTCGCACTCATATATATGGGTCTTAAGCGGGTGCGGGTGGATGTCAACACCGCTTCGCGATGGGACATGCCATTGAGGCGGACGTTGTTTAAAGCCTGATGAACAATCAGGATGGCATTGTTGACCACCACACCGACCAGAATGATAAATCCCAGCATCGTGAGAATATCAAAGGGCTGGGGCGCAATAAACCAATTGACCAGTTTAAGCCCTAAAAGGCCCCCAACCGCTGCCAGCGGCAGGATAAACATAATGATCAGCGGATAAACAAAATTGCCGAACAATGCCGACATGAGCAAATAGGCGATGATGGCGGCCAGGATAAAATCCCATTGCAGGGTTTGACGGGTCTCGGTCAGCTTGTCGGCCACACCGCTCTGGCTCACATCGGTCCCCTGCAACAGTTCCTGTCCGGCCATCGGTTCGATGACCGCGGTGGTGATAGTTTCCATGGCTTGCTGCAAGGGAATGGAAAACGGCGGGGTGACCTGAAGCGTTATGGTTCGCTGCCGCTCGAGATGGCGGATCTGTGTGATGCCGGTGGTGCGTTCCAGTTGTGATAGGGAAGAAATCGGAACGATCCGCCCGCCGGGGATAGCGATCATGGAATGGTACAGTTTCTCCGGAGTGTGGATGTCGGCTTCGGAAGCTTTTAAAATCAGGTCGATTTTTTTCTGGCCTTCTTCTTTAAAATCCCCGATATCCCGGCCGTCCATCAGGACGTCCAGGGCAACACCAAAGTCCCGGGCATTTAAATTGACGGCTTTGAGACGATCCCGCAAAGGTACCAGGCGCGCTTCAGGAAACAGCAGCTCCAACGACGGTACCGGTCGTATTTGCGAGCCGGGAATTTCTTTCAAAATAGCACCGTACATGGCACCGGCCACCTGGACGATACGATTTAGATCATCGCCGCTAATATTGACTTCAATGGTCCGGCCGCGCCCCAGCGAGGTCTGAAAAACGCCGGCTTGCGTGCTCACACCGAACATGCCGGGAATCGAAAAGATCGTGCGCTGAAACAATGGCAGCATTTCACCGGCTCGCTGCTCATGGATGCTGGTGGCGCCAAAGAGCATGAGCTGCTCGGCGCCGACATAAAACATGTTTTCAATGCCGGGAAACCCATTGTGGTCTTTGCCGAAATAGGGTGCATTGACCCGATAGATATGTTCCCCAATGGCTCTGCGCTCATCGTATGACAGGCCCGGTGGTGGAATTAATATGTTAATCACCAGATTGCGGTTTCCCTGCGGCAAATATTCCGCCTTGGGAAGTAGCATCCAGATGCCGAAGATCGCAACCGAGCTGAAAACCAGAACGGTGGCGATGCGGGTCATCCAGTTTCGGGTGACCCCCTTCACCACGGCCATGATGCCGTTGACCATACGGGTACCGGCATCACTGCCGAACCGTGTGCTCGTCTGACAAGAGTCTTTGCTTCCGGTTAGTTTAAAAAGTCGCCCCGAAAACATCGGAATCACCGAGACCGAAACAAACAGACTCAGGGAAACGGCAAAGGTGACTGCGATGGCAATATCGCGGAACAGCTGCCCGGCTTCTTGCTCCATAAATATGACCGGCAAAAAGACAGCAATGGTGGTCAGGGTGGACGCCAGAATGGCACCCCAGACTTCACGGGCCCCGTCGTATGCTGCTTGATAGGCGGGTTTACCCAAATTGCAATGGCGGTCAATATTTTCGAGCACGACGATGGCGCTGTCAATCAACATGCCGACCGCAAACGCTATCCCGGCTAGACTGACCACGTTCAAGTTACGCCCCATCAGAGACATAAAAATAAAGGTGCCGATGATGCTGATCGGTATGGTGGTGGCGACCACAAGCGTCGAAGTAAAACTTCTTAAAAAAACCAACAATACGATGATGGCCAAGGTTCCACCGATGAAGATATTCTGTCGCACCAGGTTAATGGCGCCTCGAATATAGGGCCGTTGATCATATACCCACTCAAGCTTGATCTGTTCAGGGGCCAGTTTTTCGGCGTTCAAGCGTTGGACCACAGCTTCCAATCGATCCGAAAGCTCAAGAATATTGGCGTCCGGTTCCGGTTTGACCCCGATGGCAATGCCTTCTTGGCCCTGGTGCATCATGGCCGTCGTCAATTTTTCATAGCCGAATTCAACCCTCGCCAGATCCGAAACGCGAATGCGCTGCTGACCGGTGGAACGAATGACGATGTTTTCGATGTCAGTTGATGATTTAAATTCACCGATGGCCCGAATGCGGTAATCCCGCCGGCTGACGCCCATGATCCCGGCGGAAACGTTTATATTTTCGTCTCGCAAAATATTAATCAGCTCGGATATGGTCAGACCAAAAGCTGCCAATTTCTCCGGTTCAACAATGATATGCATTTCCCTTTCGGTGCCACCCCCGATGAAAAGATCGGCGACACCGGGGGTCCTTTCCAGAAATTGCCGAATACTATTTTCAAAATAGGTTCGATACTGGAAGGACGATTGCGGGTTATCGCCGGTGGTTTTTAAAACCATCCAAATCACCGGTGAGGTGGCGGCACCCGTAGCCGTAATGATGGGTTTGTCAACATTTTCCGGATAAGAGGGAACTTCGTTGAGTTTATTCGAAACCCGCAGCAAGGCGTCATCCGGATCGGTGCCGATGCTGAACCTGAGGGTGATGCTGCCACGAGAATTGGATGACTCACTTTCCATCTCCATCAACCGGGGAATGCCTTTTAGAACCTTTTCCTGTTCTTCGATAATTTCCCGTTCGACCTCATAAGGAGTAGCGCCGGTCCAGGTTGTGGTGACGCTGATTTCAGGTTCGATAACGGTGGGACTCAGCTGGTAGGGCATGCGCTTCAGCCCGATGATGCCAAACAGTATAATGAGGATAACACCGACGATGATGGTGACCGGCTTTTCAATTGAAAATTTTATAGCGTTCATGGTTCAAAAATCTCATTGAGCGAAAAACGCTCAATGAGGAGTTAATTGTTATTCGTTATTTGTTATTAGAATTTGATGATTGATGCTATGCCGAATCGGATTTTTTCCTTTTAAACAATTAACGAATAACGGATAACCTCCAATTGAATTTTAGCTCAATTTGAGCGGGGTTCCACTATAGAAACCATCTGCCCATCACGCAAGCGTTCGTTGCCCTTAACAACTACCAGCATGCCTTCTGTCAGACCTGCACCCTCTATCCCGGCAACCAATTCCTGATAGCCGATAACATTCACGGGGACCATCTGGGCTTTAGAATCTTGAACTGTAAAAACTACGGTCCGACCGAATACCGAAATGACGGCGTCCCGGGGGACAACCAGCGTGTTGCGGGGCTCTCCAACCGGCAGCTTTACTCTGGCTGACATGCCTTCAAAGAGCGCCAGCGCATTTGGCATTCGGATCTTCACCGGAAACGTCCGGGTGGCAACATCGCCGCGGGGGACAACCGCTATGACCGATCCTGTTATTTCCTTGCCGTTGAGGGTCGCTTGGACCGGCATCTCGACTTGAATATAGGGAATAAATTTTTCGGAAACATTCGCCACAATGTCGACCACATCATCCTTGGCCAGTACAGCCACTGTGGCCCCTTCTGCAAGCCATTCCCCGCGATCCACATGGCGTTTAATCACAACCCCGTCAAATGGTGCGCGGATGATTTTCTTCTGCAGTTCGATTTCAATGCGTTCAACCTCAGCTTTAAGTGAGGCCGCGCTCTTTTCAATTCCTTTTACGCCGAAACGTTCCTCGTCATAGGATTGTTCAGAAATCGATTTTGTTTTAAATAGCTTCTCCTTGCGTTTGAGTTCAATGCGCGCAATTTCGAGTTCAATTAGAACCTGCTCGTAGGATGCCGATGTTGCCACCAGCCGTTTT
This sequence comes from Desulfobacterales bacterium, assembly GCA_050124655.1. Lineage (GTDB taxonomy): Bacteria > Desulfobacterota > Desulfobacteria > Desulfobacterales > JAHEIW01 > JAHEIW01. The sequence goes on along the minus strand of JASFEV010000010.1, from coordinate 14,757 downwards.
TGCAAAATATCCGCACCCAGTTTGATGAGAACCTGATTCTTTTTGATATGCTGGCCTTCCTCAAAGCGCACCTCCTCTACCCGTCCGCTTACCTCGGAAGCAACATCTGAAACTTCCTCATAAAAAACCGTTCCGATAAATTCCGCCTGAGGGGCAACATTGCCGGTTTTTACCGATGCGACTTTGACAACCGCCGGAGGCGGGCCTTTTGGTTTGTCCTGTGCCCAAAGAACCGGTACAAAAAGGATCATTGCCAATCCACCAAAAAACAAAAAGCGCAAAAATCGTATTAAGCTGCCGGACATGCCAGCCTCCAGTTGGAAAAGTTTTCAATACAGCTTTTATACTTAAATTGAACCAAAAAGCAATGAAATAGACCGCTTGCGTCTGGTCTAAAATAAGGACATTTGCAGATAAGACAAGCAGACAGGTTACACCGAAGAAGGCTTTTGCGTCAACAATGGTTTTGGAACAACAGCGCTAAGGCTCGTTTTAAAGCCTTAATTCGAGCTGACGAATTGGTTGTTATGCGCCAGAAGAGAATTTATATGTCTTTTAGAAGAGATGGGCAATATCCTGTATAATCAACTTAATTTCAGCTCCGATTTCCTCGAGTTTCTGTGGTTCAATCTCCAAAAATTTAGCTGAATCCAGCTCGCCGAGATCCACATCATCGTCAAAAAGACTATAACCGATAGTGCGGGTTAGCATGTTGGTCAAGTGCACCACCAGGAGTTCTTTTTCGGTTTCCGGGGTCAACTCAATGTTTTCATGCCGGGTGACGACTGATACGAAAATATCCTCAAAACCCCAGCGACGCATTAGGACGCCACCGATACTCAGATGCCCCTGCTGCATATTGGCCTGGATGACGTCAAAGTTGATCTTTTTGGTCTTAGAAATGTTCGTAAACGCTTTCAGCAACAGGCTCTTACCTACATCATGCACCAGGCCCATCAAAAAATAATTTTCCGGATCATTCAGGTTCAAACGTTCCGCAATGAGCTTGGAACCATACGCTGTGGCCAATGAATGCACCCAGAGTTTATCCATTAATATTCGAAACTGCGCCCGATCGGTTTCATAGAGGCTTTTATTGGCGATCGCAATAACAAGGTTCAGTGTTTCTTTTAAGCCCAGGCGTGGAATCGCTTCTTTTAAGTTTCGAATTTTGTGAATTCCGCGATACACCGGACTGTTGGCAACAGAGATCAAACGCAACGTTATCACCGGATCTTTTTCGATAACCGCAGCAACATCGTCAGCAGTTGAGCTGGGACGTTTGACGACCCCCTGTACTTCCTTCACGACCTGCGGCATCACCGGCGGCGTAAGTTTGCCGGATGAAAAATCCTGAATGATTTTGGTAAATATTTGCCTAATGGAGGCCGTTTCCTTTTGCAGTAGAAAATCATCGGATTCAGCGGAAGAGGCTTCGACAAATTCGGCAAATTGATCGAACAGATGGCTGTCAAAATGTTTGCCGGCCTGTTTTTTTATATCGGCAAGCGCATCGGTGATCGTTGCAGCCGGCACTTTGGCAAACGGGAAAACCATGGTGTCCAGTTCATTAAACAAACAAAGTATGCGTGCGCCCAGCGGGATATCCTCCCCGCTCAAGCCGTCGGGATAACCGCTGCCGTCGATGGATTCATGATGATGCCGAATCAATGGTAATATGCCTCCCAACATGCTCAGATTGGAAAGAATGGTTTCAGCTACAACCGGGTGCTTTCTCATCTGAATGCTTTCCTCTTCACTGCGATTTGGCGGCTCACTGAGCAAAAGTGTATTCGGGAAAAATATCAATCCGAAATCATGCAATAAACCGGCAAGATAGAGTTCAAAAATTTGATCGCCCGGAAGAAGCTTGTATTGCTCACAAAAATTAGCGCTATTGTCGGCTACCCGTTTAGAGTGTTTTTTGAGTGATGGCTCTTTTTCTTCTAACATGGTCGTCAGTGTAGAAACCAGCTCAAGTATCCATTCCTTGACCTCGGCTTCCGATTTGGGCGGCTCAAATACGGTCATCGAATAATCCTTTAAAAACATATGCTTGCTTTTTGACAAAACGGCTATAAAATCGATATATCTACATGTATAGCATAGCACTTTAAAGGTGAAATATCCATAAGATAGACTGTCAGCCCGCCATGCAAATACCAATTGACAGGCATGGGGCTTTTCCTTATGATCGATTTGCTAAAACCCGGTGCCGATCTTCATATGAAAATTCAGCCCCATATGGGCTTTTGCTGTTAAGATTTTAAAAAGCGCCAAAATAGTTTCACAATATTAAGATCCACCAGGAAGATCACGAAGGATAAGCAAAAAAGCATATAAAGAATCTTCCGCTCTTTGTGCTCTTCGTTTTCTTCTTGGTAAATGAAAAGGTGAAGCCGACATGAGTTTGACTGCCGCCTGGAATGCTGAATATATCGAGGAGCAATACAAACGCTGGAAAATGGACCCCACCAGCGTTTCCAATGATTGGCGCTTTTTTTTTGAAGGATTTGAGCTGGCGGTTTCCGGCACACCTCAAACCGCTGAAGGCTTTGACAAGGAACAGCTGCTGCGCCAATCCCGGGTCGAGTCGCTGATTTATCGGTACCGTGATTTGGGCCATTTGCTGGCTTGTCTTGATCCGCTGGCCGCCTGCCCCACTTCACATCCCCTGTTGGATCTACAGGCCTTTGACCTTACTGCGGACGATCTGAACCGCAAATTTTTTACACAACATTTGACAGCATCCGGACATGCGCCTCTCAAAGAAATTATTCAAGCATTAAAAGAGACTTACTGCCACTCCATCGGCGTGGAATTCATGCACCTGCAGGATCCTTCAGAGCGCCGCTGGCTGTTGAATCGCATGGAACCGATTCGCAATCAACCGCGCCTGGAACCGGATGCGAAGAAGCGTGTTCTAAAGAACCTTGTTAGAGCAACCCTTTTTGAACATTTTTTGAACAAAAAATACATCGGTGTCACGCGCTTTTCCCTGGAAGGCGGCGAAGCCCTGATTGCTGCCCTGAATTTTTTAATTCAGCACATCGCCGAACACGGCGGCAAAGAAATTATTCTTGGCATGGCGCACCGGGGACGGCTCAATGTTCAGGCCAACATCCTCCAAAGACCCTATGTAGATATTCTCAGCGAGTTTGAAAGCTGTTATAATCCCGAGGAGCTCGTTGGTGCCGGTGATGTGAAGTACCACAACGGGTACCTGGCCGACATTAAAACCGCCAAAAATCGTCAGCTGCGCATCTATTTGATGAACAATCCAAGTCATCTTGAAGCGGTTAATCCGGTAGTGGAGGGATTCGCCCGCGCCCGCCAGGATCTGACCGACGACGGCAGCGGCGCACAGGTCCTGCCACTGCTAATGCACGGCGATGCTGCTTTCGCGGGGCAGGGTATTGTGGCTGAAACTTTGAATATGTCGCAACTGCAAGGCTATAAAACCGGCGGCACGATTCACATTATCATCAACAATCAGATTGGTTACACCACCCTTCCTGAAAATGCGCGCTCCACTAGATATTCCACCGACATCGCCAAGATGCTAATGGTCCCTATTTTTCACGTACACGGCGAAAACCCCGAAGCTGTTGTGCATGTCATGCAGCTGGCGGCGGATTACCGCCGCGAATACGCCAAGGATGTAGTCATCGATCTGGTCTGCTATCGCCGATACGGCCACAATGAAGGCGATGAACCCTATTTTACCCAGCCCGGGATGTATGACCGCATCCGCCAGCGGCCGTCGTTGCATCAGCTTTATGCGGACCAATTGATTTCCGAAGGCATCCTCCGCCAGGCTGATCTCGACCAGCTGACCTCGGAAATAAACAGCCGGTTGGATGAGGCTTATGCCACCGTTCACGGCAGCGAGTGCCCTTTTCCCGAATCCCGCTTCTACGAGCAATGGGATGGCATCCGTGCCGCTTACAGCCACGAGCCGGTTCTCACCGGGGTTGATAAAGACGTCCTGCTGTCACTGGCCAAAAAATTAAATGCGGTTCCGGACCAATTTAACCTCAACCCGAAACTGCAACGTCTGCTTGACAAGCGTCTGCAAGCGGTTGAGCAGGGCGATGGTATTGATTGGGCCAATGCCGAATCACTGGCGTTTGCGTCTTTGCTCAAAGAAGGGATTTCCGTTCGTTTAAGCGGCCAGGATAGCGGCCGCGGGACCTTTAGTCAGCGCCACAGCGCCTTAGTCGACATTCAAAACGAAACCCGTTATTTGCCCTTGAATTCGATCGATGCCGAACAGGGTCGGTTTTATGTTTATGACAGCCTTTTGTCGGAGGCCGGAGTGCTCGGCTTTGAATACGGATATTCTCTGGCGCGACCCGACAGCCTGGTGATGTGGGAAGCGCAGTTTGGGGATTTTGTCAACAATGCCCAATCCGTCATCGATCTGTTTATCGCCAGCGGAGAAACCAAGTGGCAGCGTTTCAGCGGGCTGACGTTGCTGCTGCCCCATGGTTACGAGGGCATGGGACCCGAGCATTCCAGTGCACGGCTTGAGCGGTTTTTACAGCTGTGTGCCGCCGACAACATGCAGGTGTGCAACCCGACCACACCGGCGCAATATTTTCATGTGCTGCGACGCCAGGTTAAAGCGCCCTTTCGCAAGCCTCTGATTGTGATGACCCCCAAAAGCCTGTTACGCCATCCGCTGGCGGTTTCGACCATCGATGACCTGGCTGCCGGCCATTTTGGGCCCGTTTTGGATGATCCTGTCGCATCCAAAGAAGCCAGAACGGTTTTGGTTTGCAGCGGAAAAATCTTTTATGAGCTGTTTCAAAACCGCAATGATTTGGAGAAAACAGACGTTGCTGTTGTGCGGCTCGAACAATTCTATCCGTTTCCGGAATTACAGCTTAAAAAAATTTTCCAGAAATATCGTCAGGCCAAAAAATGGTTCTGGGTCCAGGAAGAGCCGCAGAACATGGGCGGATGGCAGTTTGTGCAACCACTTTTAAATGCCGTTTCCGGCAAATCGTTTGCCTATATCGGCAGAAAAGCATCACCCAGCCCGGCATCCGGCTTTCCGAGTCTTGCCAAATCAGAACAGCAGGCGATTGTCGCTAAGGCCCTGGGGCCGCCGGCAATCCGTAAAAGGAAAGGTAAAGCCGCCGCCGGATAGATTCGCTTCTGGCTACTCGCTACTGGCTGCTGGCTGTTGGTCATCCGTGCATGGTCTTTGCCCTATTATGGCCAGTTGCCAAAAGCCTGATGCCAGTAGCTGGTGATTGTATCGACGATTTAACACTTACCGGATTGGTAACTTAAGACATATCAGGAGACAAGATGATAGTAGAGATAAAGGTCCCCAGCGTGGGTGAGTCCGTCACAGAGGCTTTGCTGGCCCAGTGGTTCAAAAGCGACGGCGATACGGTCAATAAGGACGAACCGCTTTTTGTGATCGAAACCGACAAGGTTACGTTAGAGGTTGTGTCGGAAGCCGCGGGTGTCCTTGCCATTAAGGTTCAGGAAGGCGAAACGGTGGCCATCGGTGCGGTGGTCGGCACAATTGACGCTGCGGCTTCGCCGAAAGCGGCTGAACCGCCTCCGGCTGAGGAGGCACCTGAACAAATAGATACTCAACCACCGCCCGCCGCAAAACCACAGGAGCCAAAGGAACCGGCTCCGGAAACGCCCGCACCAACGGTTGCGGAACCGCCACCACCGCAACCCGCAGTTCCGCCGGCTGAACCTTTGCGTGACTTGGAAGGCCTGGCACCTTCGGTTCGCCGCTTGGTCGCTGAAAAAAACCTGAATCCGTCCCAAATTACCGGAACCGGCCCGGCCGGACGCATCACCAAAGGAGACGTTGTCCTTTTCCTGGAGGGTTTGCAACCGCCGGTGCCGGCCGCAGGCGCAGAACCGGTGCAAAAAGCCGCCCAAACCGCGCCACAACCATCGGCTGAAACGCCTGCGCCCGGAGAAGAGGGCATCACGCGCAAACCGATGAGCCCGATCCGCCAGCGCATTGCTTCTCATCTGCTCAACGCCAAGCAAAATACGGCCATGCTCACCACCTTCAATGATATCGATATGACACAGGTGATGGCGCTCCGTTCTCAATACAAAGACCGCTTCAAGAAAAAATACGACATCTCGCTGGGCATGATGTCATTTTTTATCAAAGCCTGTGTGGCGGGGCTCAAGGAATTTCCCGAAGTCAATGCCTATATTGATGATAAAGACATCATCTACCATCACTATTATCATATCGGGGTTGCCATTGGATCAGAAAAGGGTTTGGTGGTTCCCGTCATCCGCCACGCCGATCAGCTCAACTTCGCCGAACTGGAGCAGGCCATTGTCGATTATGTCAATAAAATAAGAGAAAATCGACTTGAACTGGCAGATTTAGAGGGTGGAACATTTACCATCAGTAATGGTGGTGTTTTCGGATCGCTGCTGAGCACACCGATACTCAATATGCCCCAGAGCGGTATTTTAGGGATGCACCGAATCGAAAAGCGCCCTGTGGTTATTGAGGACCAAATCGTTATCCGGCCCATGATGTATGTTGCGCTCAGCTACGATCACCGCATCATTGATGGTCGTGAAGCCGTCACCTTTCTCAAGCGCATCAAAGAATGTACCGAGAACCCGGAACGCATGATGATGGAGATTTAATCATGGCTGCAAACAACACCTACGATGTGATCATTATCGGCAGTGGACCCGGTGGTTATGTCGCTGCCGTTCGCGCCGCCCAGCTAGGTTTGAAGGTCGCTTGTATTGAAAAAGCACCTCGCCTGGGGGGCGTTTGTCTGAATGTCGGCTGTATCCCCAGCAAGGCCCTGCTGGACTCAAGCGAATATCTCCAGCTCGCCAAAAGCCAGTTTGCCGATCACGGAATCAAAACCGGCCGTATCAGCCTGGATCTGCCGGCGATGATGGCCCGCAAAGACAAGGTGGTTCATGATTTGACGGATAATGTCAAACGGCTGCTCGAAGGTCATAAAGTGGAAATCATTCAGGGCACGGCAAAGCTGGCCGCAGCCGATCAGGTCACGGTCGAATCCGATGCGGCTTCATCCCCAAAAAAGCAAAGCACGACCTTATCCGCCAAGGCCATTATTCTGGCCACCGGCAGTGAAAGCATTCCGTTACCGGATCTGCCCTTTGACGGTAAGCAGATTATCAGCTCTACCGACGCTTTAAAATTAGACGCCGTCCCCAAACACCTCGGAATTGTCGGGGGCGGCTATATCGGGCTCGAGCTGGGATCGGTCTGGCTGCGGTTGGGCGCCAAAGTAAGCGTGTTTGAGATGCTGCCTAAAATTGCCGGCGAAGTGGACGGTCAGGTGGGACGCAAACTACAGCGGGTTCTCAAGCGCCAGGGATTTAAATTTCATATGAATGCCAAAGTCACCCGAGCCAAAAAAATGGCCAAAAATATTAAGGTCGAACTGGAAACCAAGGGTAAAACAGAAACGGTTACCTGTGACAAGTTGCTGGTAAGTGTTGGGCGGCGGCCTCTAACTGGCGGTCTGGGACTAGAACAGGTGGGTGTGGAAACTGATCCGGAAACCGGATCTGTCAAGGTGGATCATGCTTATCGCACCAATATTCCTTCAATTTACGCTATCGGTGATTTGATTCCCGGCCCGATGCTGGCGCACAAAGCCTCGGCCGAAGGCATCGCGGTGGCCGAGATCATTGCCGGCAGACCAGGCGAGGTCAACTACGATGCCATCCCGGCGATCATTTACACCTGGCCGGAAGTGGCCAGTGTGGGGCTGACCGAAGAACAGATCAAAGAGCGCAATATCCCTTATTGCGCGGGCACATATCCGTTTACCGGTGCCGGACGGGCTCGCTGTATGGGAGAGACCGAGGGATTCGTCAAGGTCCTGGCGCATGAAAAAACCGATCGGATTCTGGGCGTGCACATCATCGGACCACGGGCCGCGGACATGATTGCCGAGGGTGTTTTGGCGGTGGCGTTCGGGGGTAGTTCGGAAGATATCGCCCGTACCGTTCACGGGCATCCCACCTTTGCCGAAGCTTTGATGGAAGCCGCCATGGCGGTTCAAAAGTGCTCCATCTACGCCTCTTAAAGGTTGAGCCCGTTAGCCCGTTTCCGATTATCTTTAATATCGGACATTTTTCCTATATTAACGGGCCTAATCCGCCGGAGGCGGACTCAACGAGCCAACCTAATCGAATAGCGGCGTGCTGATGTAGCGTTCCGCTAAGCTGGGGATAATCACCACAATGGTTTTGCCGCCGGATTCAGGGCGCTTGGCCACCATTAGGGCCGCCTTCACCGCCGCTCCGGACGAAATACCGCAGGCGATACCTTCCATTCTGGCCACCTGGCGGGATGTTTCAAAAGCATCGTCGTTGGAAACGGTCACCACATCATCCAGCAGCGACTGGTCCAGGACATCCGGCACAAAGCCGGCGCCAATTCCCTGTATTTTGTGGGGTCCCTTTTGACCGCCGGAAAGCACCGGCGAATCGGTGGGTTCCACTGCGATGGCCTTAAAAGATGGCTTGCGCTGTTTGATGACCTGCGACACCCCTGTAATGGTACCGCCGGTGCCGACACCTGATACAAGAATGTCGACCTTACCTTCGGTATCCTGCCAGATTTCCTCTGCGGTTGTTTCGCGATGAATTCGGGGATTGGCCGGATTTTTAAACTGATTGGGCATAAATGAATCCTTTTCAGACGCCAGGATCTCATGCGCTTTTTCGATAGATCCGGGCATGCCGTTGGCGCCGGGTGTTAAAACCAGCTCCGCTCCCAGATGCGTTAGCAGCTTGCGCCGTTCGATGCTCATGGTATCGGGCATCGTCAGACACAAGCGATAATTTTTGGCAGCACAAATAAAGGCCAGCGCAATGCCCGTGTTTCCGCTGGTGGGCTCGACAATCAGCGTCTTGGGCGTTATGGAACCGTCCAGCTCACCGGCTGCAATCATCGAGGCCGCAATGCGGTCTTTAACGGTATTGAGGGGATTGAAGAATTCCAGCTTGGCCAGTATTTGTGCATCCAGACCTTCGTTAATTCGATTCAGCCGAACCAACGGCGTTGAGCCGATGGTGCTGCTGATTGTAGAATGATATTTCATATCTAACCTCCAATAACCATCACCCAGACTGATGGGCTGCCTTAAGAGAATCTCGCAATTTTTTCTGCTTTTTCGACTTATAGATCAGCCGCGGGGTCTCGATAACAACGGTGGTATCCGGTGGCACCGATTCCGTCAGCCAGACGTTCCCTCCGATGACCGAACGGGCTCCGATAATGGTTTCACCGCCTAAAATGGTTGCCCCCGAATATATGATGACATCATCTTCAATGGTCGGATGACGCTTCTTGCCCCTGAACTCGTCACTGGCACCTTTGGGAATGGACAGGGCGCCCAAGGTCACCCCTTGATAGATCCGGACGTTGTTGCCAATGACGGTGGTTTCGCCGATGACCACTCCGGTCCCATGATCAATCACAAAGCTTTTTCCGATGGTAGCGGCCGGGTGGATATCGATACCCGTTGTACTATGGGCGTATTCGGTCATAATCCGCGGCAACAGCGGCACTCCAAAATTCAACAGAAGATGGGCAATCCGATAAACCGTGATGGCCAGTATACCCGGATAACTGAAAATAATCTCGTCGATGCTTTTAGCCGCCGGATCACCTTCGTAGGTGGCACGTACATCGGCCGCCAGTGCCTTTCGCAGGCCCGGAATGGCTTCTAATAACTGAAGGGCCAGGCGATGCCCCTGCTCATCGCAATCACTGCAGGGTTGGTCATATCGCCAGCAGTCGTGTCGAATGCTGTGGCAGATCTGTTCGGAAAGCATATCAAAAAGAGAAGTTGCCGATTGTCCGACGGCGTACTTCAAATTCAGCGGGTCGATTTTACCCCGGGCGAAATATCCCGGAAACAGGATTTCCCTGAGCCGGTCGATAATTTCAATGACACCTTCTTTGGATGGAATCGGTTCATAATCAATGTGGGTGTAACACTCCTGATCGCTACAGCTTTCGATAATCTCATCGGCAATCTTCGGCAAACGGCTTTTAAGCGGGGACAAGGACTGCGTATCTATTTTACAGGTATCATTCTTTTTGGGATGTTTAGTCATCATTCATTCCCCCTCTGGCAATTATACCGCTTGTCATATTAATGTTCCTAAAAAAAGGATGGCGGCATAATTGATCTTCACTTTCAGCTTCGCCCCAACATGGTGGTTGTAGCAAAAAAGCGTTCCGCAATCGGAACGTTTTTTTGACCACCACTATAAAACCCGATAAAAAATGAAACCATTGGCTAGTCGATTTGACTTCTGGTTAAAGATTATTACACAAATGGTAGTTGTCAAAGATTCATTCACTCTAAAGAGGTTATAAGCGGCAGGTTCTCGCATCATTTTTTGTCAGGTGCGGGGAAAGCTATCGCGGAAGAAATGGAAAAAGATGGTGAAATTAGAATAGCTGTTATTGAAATGATAAACGCAACTATCACCTAAATTCGCATTTGGCCACCATCATGATTAGCCATGCGCCATTTTTTGGCTTTTCATTTTGACCGCTTGGGGCATAATTTTTGGAATTCTTATCCTGAAGCGGGTTCCTTTGCCAAGGGTTGATTTGACCGATATACGGCCACCATGCTGCTCGGTAATCTTATTGGCGATAAACAGGCCCAGCCCGGTTCCTTTCTCCCCTTTAGCGGAAAAAAAGGGTGTAAAAATTTTAGCCTGGGTCTCCGGATCCATGCCGATGCCGTTGTCAATAACCTCAAAATCGATAAAATCTTTATCCTGTCCGACACAAAAAGAAATTTTAGGTGCCTTATTTTTTTTATCCAGAGCACAGGCATCCACAGCGTTATCTAAAATGTTGAACAGCGCAGAATGAATGTATCCGGCGTCAACTTCAAATTCGCCAATCTTTTGGTCAAATTTTTTTTCAAATTCAATATCATGATCCGCAAGCTTCGGCTCCAGTACTCTGGCTATCTCCTCTACAAAGCTGAGCGCATTGATGCGTTCCCATTTCAAATCTCTTTCCTTGGCATAAAAAAGGATGTCCAGAACCATCTTACGGATACGCTCAATCATTTGCTTGACAGCATCCCACCCCTCGTTGATGCGGTCCTGGTCTTTTTGGGCCAGCCCCGAATCCAGTAAATACATACCGCCATCCAGACCGGTTAACAGCCCTTTTATCCCGTGAGAGATGGAGCTGATCATCAGACCCAATGACGAAAGGTGATCCTGTAAATCCGTCTTTTCCTGAATAAGCTTTTCCAAGCTCTCCGTATACTCCTTTAGCTGGTTGCGAATGAGAATTTTATCCTGAGCTCTCTTTAAAGAAATTTCCAGGGCATCGACATTTATCGGTTTGGTGATAAAGTCGGTGGCCTCGAATTTGAGGCTTTTAATGGCCAAATCCATGTCGCCATGGCCCGTGATCATCACCACTTCGACTTCCGGGTTTTCACGCTTAATTTTCTGTAACAGCTCGATGCCATCCATGCCGGGCATTTTTATGTCCGTCAACACCAGCGGTGGTTGAGCCTCTTTAAATATCCGCAACGCTTCAACCCCATTTTTGGCTTGGAGCACAGTGTATCCCATATCAACAAGCGCCAAACACAGAATCTCGCGGATATCTTTTTCGTCATCAACTAATAAAATTTCATTTTTCATTGTTGGCCGTGGGGATAGGAAATTTAATAGTAAAACAAGCACCTTCAGGGGAGTTCGGTTTCACGCGTATGCTGCCACCGAAGTCTTTGATGATGCCATAACTAATGGATAAACCCAGACCGGTACCCTTGCCGACCTCTTTGGTCGTAAAAAAAGGTTCAAAGATCTTATCTTTGATGGATTCCGGAATCCCCATTCCGGTATCACAGACTTCGCTGATAATGATGTCTGCCTTACGCCTTGTTTTGAGAACAATTTTTTTATCCGCCTTTTCACTCTCCTCCGGCCCCCAGCGTTCCTCGATGGCGTCTCTGGCATTGATCAGAATGTTGATAAAGACCTGCTCCAGGCGACTGGGATCTGCGTTGATTTTGGGCAACTCGCGTTCGAGATCCCAGATGACCTCAATCCCCCTGAGTATCAATTGCTGACTGAAAATTTCAAAAGCGCTCTGCATGACATCGTTGACCTGGACCTTTTCAAAATCCAAGTCGGACTTGCGCGCAAATTGTCGCATATGATTAATAATTTTGGTGGCGCGATCGACGTTGCCGTCAATTTTATATAAAAGGTTAGAAAGTGTTTCACCGCCAATAGGTTCCTTTTTGTTAAGCTTTTTAATGGAAAAACTGCTGGCGGTTTTAATAACCGACAGGGGTTGGTTGAGCTCATGCGCGACACCGGTTGCCATCTCGCCGAGAGTTGCCATTTTACTGGCCTGAATGAGTTGCTGCTCGGTTTCAAGCCGCTGGGTAATATCACTGATGGTGACCAAGAGGACCTTTTTCCCCGGATACTCCGCCGGTGAAATCCGGATATTGACAAATAAAATTTTCCCTTGCTTGTTCAAATGTTTAACCCGGTTGATGACGGCCGACGTCTTTATCTTCGCCTGGTATTGATCTTTTTCATCTTGTGCGAAAAGATCCATGAATGAACCATAAATGACCTCATCTTTGCTAAACCCATAGACCGGTTTTACACTATCGTTGCAGTCGATAATTTCAAGCGAATCCGCATCCAGGACAAACACCGGATTAGGGATGTGGTTAAAAATTTCGTGATATTTCTTCTCTGATTTTTCCAGCTCATCTTCAAGCTGCCGCCGGTGAGTGATATCCACACTCATCTCCATGGCCGCTACAATCTCACCCTGTGCATTGAAAATGGGTGATGTTCTCAACATCCAATGCATCATGGTGCCGTCTTTATCGATGCCCGTTTCTTCGCCATTATGGATTTGGCCGTCGTTAAACGTGCGTTCAACCGGGCAATTTAAACATTTCTCGCTGCGGCCTTTATAGGCTTCATAGCAGTACTGGCCGGGGTGGGAATCAAACCGCTCGGCAAATTCGCGATTGAATCTGAGTAACTTGAAATTCCGATCCTGAACCGTAATGAGGCAAGGTGCCCGTTCAAAAAGGGTCTGGTATTCATTCCTTTGTTCATTGAGTTCAGCCTGCTTTCCGGCAATCTTTTCACTCATCTGCTCGATGGCGCCTGCCAGCTGGCCCATTTCATCGTCCTGATTGATATCGACCGCGCTTTGATATTCGCCTTTGGCGATCCGCTGGGTTCCACCGATGAGTTTGCGAATCGGCTGGGTGACAAAGCGCAATTGGAAAAGAAAGATGATGGCCGATGTGACCAGAAACACACTCCCGGCCAAAAAGATGGCCCCTTTTTTAGCCAAAGAAAGCTCCTTATCCGTATCTTCCAGCGAGACAACCACATCGAGCGCACCCAGGATTTTTTTGTCCTGCGGATGCACGTGACAGGCATCTGTTGCACAGCCCGCTTCGTTCCGAATCGGACTAATAATGCCCAGTAGTCGATACCCCTGCTGCGACGTGAATATGCGGGTGCGTTCATCCAGTGCGAGTTCTGACAATGGTGGTTCGGTGCGGTGACAGATATAGCAGGCTTCGGCCTTGATATTTGTTGTGATCTTGAGCTCAGCGGGTTGGTTCGAAAATTTGATTTGGCCTTCTTTGTTGTAAATACGAATGGTTTCGATTTCTTTTTGTCTGGCAATGTTATTGATGATCTGGTTGATTTCATCCCGTGAATTCAGCATCATGGCATAATGGGTCCCCAGCTTGATGGTGTTGGTTAAGCGGTCGGTCCCCATCACAACATTTCTCATCAGCTTGTTCTCTTGATAATCAATATTAAAATACGCCCAGGTGGTGATCGTAATCAAAAGCGTCAATCCCACCGTTAAAATCAGCTTGGAGGCCAATCTGCGTTGAATATTTTTAAATAGCTTGAACATTTTTAAAACGCCTCAGTTGTCAAATGGTTAATCCGCCCAGAGGGCTTTCGGCAATTTTGCCTCATCAACCGATGGCGACATCAATCATTTCAAACATCTGCTGGCCTCTAAAACCCTCCAAAATGGATGCGCTATTCGGACAGACGGCTGCACACGTACCGCACCCCTGGCACATGACGGGATTAACCCGCACCATTTCATGATCGTGATCGATTGCGCGGGCGCCGTACGGGCATGCTTCAATGCATCGTTCACATAAGCTGCAAAGGCTGTGGCGGACGGACGCCACCACTTTACCGGCCGGTATGCGCTCGCGGGCCAGTATTCTCAATGCCCGCTGCGCCGCAGCCTCGGCAGTGGTGATACTTTCGGCGATATTGCGGGGCGAGTGGGACAAGCCACAGGCAAACACCCCCTCCTTTAAAGAATCAACCGGTCTCCATTTAGACTCAGCCTCCTGGAAAAACCCGTCCTGATCGAGCGCGGCGCCACACATTTCCACCAGCTCTGGCGGCAGGTTGGGAACAATACCGGTGGCCAACACTAAAAGATCCGACTTAATTTTCAGGTGTTGCCCGATAATCGGCTCAAACACCGTTACCTCTACGCCGTCTGTTGCAGCTTGAACCACTGGTTTTTGATCAACCCGATACTGAATAAACATCACATTCGCTTTGCGGGCCTGCGTGTAATAGGTCTCACTAAATCCGTAGGCCATCAGGTCCCGGTAAAGAATATAAATTGCCATCTCCGGATGGTGCTCCTTGAGATAGAGGGCCTGTTTC
>JASFEV010000009.1:0-34229 GCA_050124655.1 Desulfobacterales bacterium | reverse complement strand
TCGATATTATAAAAAATTTTCTGCAGCCACCCATCCAGGGCTTAATTTTGGAAACCTATGGCAGCGGGAATGCACCTGAAGACCGGGAATTGATCGAGACATTGAAAACGGCCAATGACGATGGTGTTATCATCGTAAACTGTACCCAATGCATGAAGGGTACGGTCAATATGGAAGGCTATGCCACCGGTACTTCACTGGCAAAAGCCGGTGTCATTAGTGGCTTTGATATGACCCCCGAAGCGGCTCTGGCAAAACTGTCGTTTTTGCTCAATCAGAAATTGTCGGTTGCAAAAATAAAAAAAATGATGCAAACCGATTTGCGGGGTGAATTAACGCGGCCATAGGGGGTGAATTCATTTTTGGTACCTAGGTCATGTTAGATACTATTTCAACCACGGGGATTACATAATCAGGTTTGCCGGTTGAGCCCGTTGAGCCGGTTTAGCCCATGACAATTAGAACAAGGTCTTACCGGCCAACGGGCTATCCGGTAACCGGCTCAACCCTAATTCTATAAGAATTATCAGGAGCAGATATGCAAGATATGAAAGATGAAGATCAATGGGTGTGGGTGGTCGTTCAGGACCCCGGTGGCGATGAGCAGTTTTTAGGCCAGCACGATGAGCAAGATGACATCTCATACATTCCGGCTTTTTCCGACAAGGAAGCTGCCCAGCAGGGTTTGCTAAGCCTGACGCGCCAGCCGGGACTCAAATACGAAGCACAGGCCATTTTGCGCGGGGAATTATTAAAGGATGCCGCAGCCGGTGGTTTTGTGGTTTTTTTGCTGAGCGAAACCGGTGAGATAATCGAAAAAATCAAACCCTAATGCAGGACTTACAGCCTGCAGCTCATAGCTGATAGCTCATAGGCGTGCCTGCAGGCCTCATGTTTTTTACTATGAGCTATGAGCTATATGCTAAGAGCGGCCAGGAATCCCCCATGAATCGCATCGTTCAATTTTCCCATCCGCAAACCATCACCCACCGTGGCAAAGGGAATCCCCAGCTTTTTGACCTCCGTTGAAAGTCCGGGAACCGATCGCGCCCCGGATGCTAAAATGACGTTGTCAAATTGAATCTGCTGCGTTTGATCCTCTTTTGCGAATTTCACCTTGCCACCGCGAATGGAGATCACCTTGGCACCGGTCTTCACCGCAATCTTAAAGCGCTTCAAGTTATCAAACACAATCCAGCGTGTTGACTTACCAATGTCCTGTCCGATCCTGGGCAGTTTTTCAAAAACAGTGACCTTTGAAGACCCCTGAAACATCAGCTCCCGTAATCTTTCCGGACTTATGGCTTCATAGGCAAATAAAAAATGAAGCGTTTCGGGTGTCAGCGTGCCTTTGGCTGCAACGAACAAAGCGGTTTCCAGACCGACCGAGCCACCGCCGATAACCGCAACAGAATTTCCGAGGGCCGGGTTTTCCTTCAAAACTTGCCAGGCAGAGTAAACACAGGGGTCATCATGCCCATCGATTTGCGGCCATGACGGTTCAGCACCCTCTGCTAAAATAATATAGTCCGGATTTTGCTGCTGGACAAAATCCGCATCAATGGTGGTATTGAGATGCAACGGGATTTGGTGCTTTTTGATCTGAGCCCGATAATATCGAATAAATTCTAAAATCTCTTGTTTATGCGGCGGGGCACCTGCAATCCACAACTGGCCGCCGATGTCGGAATCTTTTTCATAAACTTCGACCTTGTGACCGCAGTTTGCTGCCGTCACAGCCGCTTCCAGGCCGCTGGCACCCGCTCCCACGATCATAACTTTCTTGGGGGTATGGCTAATTGAAATTTGACGCTCGCCCTCGAATCCGGCCCGGGCATTACCGACGCAAAACACCGGCCGCCCGCTGAAGACTTCATCTGTACAACCTTGGGAGCAGCTGATGCACGGACGGATTTCATCCACCCGGCCGTCAAAAGCCTTTAGGGGCCATTGGGGGTCGGCAATCAAGACCCGCCCCAGATTCACCATGTCGGCATATCCGTCTCTGATAATCTGTTCAGCACTATCGGGATCCGAGATGCGGTTGGATGCCATGATCGGAACGGAGACCACTTTTTTGATATTCAGGGATAAAAAGGCGAAGGCCGTCCGGGGCAGATGCATGGGCAACTGTGGAACGCGAGATTCGTGCCAACCACCGGTCACATTAATGGCATCCACACCTGCTTTCTCATATACCCTGGCAAATTCAGGTATTTCTTTATCCGTATTGCTGCCGCGCACGAAATCGTTTCCCGCCATACGGATCGTCAGTGGATACTCGGGTCCCAGGCGTTTGCGTAACAATTCGATGATTTCTCTGGGAAACCGCACCCGGTTTTCAAAACTGCCACCGTATTCATCGGTTCTCTGGTTGGTTTTCTCGGAGAGAAATTGTGAAATCAGGTACCCGGCCGAAGCCAGAATTTCAATGCCGTCGAAACCGGCTTCTTTGGCTCGCACCGCTGCCCGGGCGTAATTTTCCTGGGCCTCATGGATGTCTGCGGTTGTCATTTCACGCGGTGTCGTCTGGGAATAGCGTGAATATACGGCCGACGGCGCCATCGGCTGTTGGCCATCGATAAACATGGGATGCGAATACGCCCCGGCATGAAATAATTGAATCCAGGCCCGGGCCCCGCCATCTTTAATAATAGCCGTCAGCTTTTTAAAGTCAGCAATGGCATCATCTTGCGTCAGCGATAAGGCAATGGCGCCCGCACCGATAAAGTCGACCCCCACCGGCCCGACGGTCACCAACCCGGCACCGCCAGCAGCCCTTTCAGCAAAATAGTTATAGTAACGATCGTTGAGTTTTCCGTCTGTCGAATATAGCAGCCCCAACGATGGATAGGCGATTCGGTTTTTGATTTCCAATATGTTAATCTGAATGGGACTAAATAAATGCGTATACATGAATTTCTCCTTTTTACATAAAAACAGATTCATATCATTGGAGTGCCGGAATTACAATCCTGAGCGTCTTTCCGATAGCACCGGTTACAGCGGGAACGTCGTAAAATATATTGAGGTTTTGGCCTGATTATAATAACATATGTATGAACGCAGATTTCACAGATTCCCACGCGTGGAATTCAATTAACTAAACGCAAATCGAGGTTCAATCAAGGATGACGGAAGATAAAATCCAAAACGGTGACCCACCCGCTAAAGAAGAAGCCGCCGAGCCATCTGAAGAGCACCATCCAGAAAGTGGCAGCCCCGCCGAAACGGCACCACCGCCCTCTGAAGATACCTCCGAAACCATTAATATCAGCGAGGCTGAAGAATCTGCCGCTCAGGAAAATGACCAGTTCGAAACACCCATTGAATCTTCAGCCGCCGAGTCAGATGACGTTGAAGAAATTCAGGCTATTGAAGACTTTGATTTGAATTTGCTGTTGGATATTCCGTTGGAAATAACCGTTGAGCTGGGTCGCAACTGCGTTCGAATTCAGGAGTTGCTCGAACTCGAACCCGGTTCAACAGTCAGCCTTTCCAAACTCGAAGGTGAGCCGGTTGACATACTGGCAAACGACAAATTGATTGCCAGAGGAGAAGTCGTTTTACAGAATAAGAAATATGGCATTCGCATTACTGAAATTACCAGCCGCATGAACCGCATTAAAAGCCTACATTAAAACCTTCAACATCCGTATCTATCACCGCTCCCATACAAAGCTTAGCGTTCAATGTCGACAAAGGTCATGTTGTTTTCTGAAAAGCGCTATGCGGGGTAAGACCTCCTATAGGACACCGTGGCCTGATATTTGCGATGATCAGCAGCCACGCATTAGGTTTGGCAACAGTGTCAATCCAATACCAAATATCGGGCCACAGGCAACCTGCCGATCATAGCGCTTTGAAGAAAATGACTTGACCGGCACCTTTTTTAGACCTCATATTCAAACCGGCAATAAAAGATGTCTGTTATCGATCTTTCCTATGATTTCTGTGAAGGCACAGCCAGTGTCCTCACCTCGTGGCCGGTGAGGTCCAAGAAACGTTTGAGGTTGTCGCTTGAGACCACCAGGGTACTAGTGTTCACAAGTGGATGAAACTGAAACGCCGTCTGCGTCCACAGCACTTCATCGATAATTAATTCAACGCAATGATCAAGATCATTGATCAAAGCAAAAATGGTCACCGAGCCGGGATCAACACCCAGATATTTTTTGAGGCGGTCGGCAGAACCAAAGCTCAGCCGGCTGGAACCAATCCGGTCATTCAAGGCTTTGATATTCAAGCGTTTGTCAGCCGGTACTATTACCAGAAAATGTCGTTTCCCTTTTTGATCCCGTAAAAAAAGATTTTTAGTCTTGGCAGCCGGCAGCGGCGGCACAAGGCGCTTGACATCTTCTACGGTATAAACCGGGGGATGGTCGTGACGTTCATATTCGATGTGATGCTCGGCAAGTATTTGATAGAGGTCGACCATTCGTTTTGTCTCCTTTGCATTTTGAAAACCATGTCCGCCGCTGAAAGTCAAGTAACATGCCGTGCACGTCGGTTGCAAAAACCAAGGAGACCGCGTGGTCCTCTCGCTGGGCCGGTGATTACTCCTTGACAGCTAAAATGATCTGTCGATATACAAAAAACCTCAAGCAACATTATTTGAAGGGAGGCGTCATGCCGAGAGACCAATTGCTGTATTTATCAAAAGCAGATGTGGAGACCATCGGCATCACGATGGCCGAAATAATAGAATCTGTGAAGGTCGCTTTTTGCGCGAAAGGCGAAGGCCGCACCGAAATGCCGCCCAAACCGGGCATCCACCCCGGAGGAGGGGACAATTTCATCCATGCCATGCCGGCTTACATTGCGGATCTGAAATCAGCCGGGATCAAGTGGGTTGCCGGCTTCCCGCAAAACCTGCAGAAGGGGCTGCCTTATGTCACCGGCTTGCTGATTTACAATGATGTAGAGACGGGTTTGCCGCTTGCCGTAATGGATTGTGTCTGGATTACAGCCATGCGCACTGGAGCGGCCACCGCAGTTGCCGCCAGCTATCTGGCACGCGCAGATTCAGCAGTAGTGGGTATGCTAGGCTGCGGCGTTCAGGGGCGCAGCAATGTAGAAGCCTTAAAGGTCTTGTTCCCTATAAAAACCGTCCGGGCCTATGATGTGAATGCCGATGCCATTCAGACATATGCCCAAGATATCCAATCCACCCTGAATCTGGAAGTCGTGCCGGCTGCAACGCCCAGGGAGGCTGTCAGCGGCTGTGACATTGTGGTGACTGCCGGACCGATTTTAAGAACGCCACACGCCACGATCAAAGCCGGGTGGCTGGACGAGGGCGCTTTTGCCTCACTGGTGGATTATGATTCTTATTGGGATCCGGCCGCTATGGCGCAAGTCGCCAAATTCTGCACAGACGACATCGCCCAATTGCAGCTGTACCAACAGATGGGGTATTTTAAAAATATTCCGGATATTTATGCTGACCTGGGTGAACTGGCGAGCGGCCAAAAGCTGGGACGCCAGACACCCGCAGAAAGAACAATGACCGCCAATTTAGGCCTGGCGATAGATGATATGGCGGTTGCGCCACTGCTCTATCAAAGGGCAATAAAGAAACAAATTGGGACCTGGTTACCACTCTGAATTTCAAAGTTGCTGGCTTCTGGTCTATAGCCGCTGGCAACTGAATCATTGCTTCCAGCAAGAAGCAAGAAGCAAGAAGCCAGGAGCAAAAAATGTTAACACCTGAAACCTAACTTATATTTGATAAATATGTCTTTGATATGGAAGATTACAAAATGACCTCTAAAACCTACGATATCATTATAGTGGGTGGCGGCATCATGGGCAGTGCCACCGCTTATTACCTGATAACGGCCGATCCGGCCCTTAAGGTTGCGGTGGTAGAGCGTGATCCCACTTACGCACAGGCATCCACCACCCTTTCGATGGCCAATGTGCGCATCCAGTTCAGTTTGAAAGAAAACGTTCAAATCTCCCAATACGCCATCCAGATCTTAAATACCTTTGAAGAAGATATGGCTGTGCACGACGAGAAGCCGAAAATCTATTTCCGGCAGGAAGGGAATCTTTTTCTCGTGGCGGCCGACAACGAAAAAGCTGCCCGGCGGGCCTTCGATATGCAGACCCGGTTCGGTTGCCGGGTTGAATGGTGGTCCAATGCGCAGATTAAGGAACGTTATCCGCTGTACGAACCGCAGCCATTTGTGGGCGGGACCTTTGGCAAGGATGACGGTTACTTCGACGCCTATGCGGTCTTGATGGCATACAAGGCCAAGGCGCGTTCATTGGGTGTCAACTATTTGAAGGACGAGGTCGTCACTATCCTTACATCTCAAAAAAGGGTGGAGGGCGTGCAACTGGCAAAGCAAGGAATATTAAATGCCGCACGTGTCATTAACTGCGCCGGGGCGTGGGCTGCTGATGCGGTCAAATCAGCCGGTATCAATATTCCGGTCGTTCCGGTCAAACGCCAGGTATTTGTGCTGGATACAGCCTATAAGTTTGATAGACCGCTGCCGTTGACCATTTTGCCGTCTGGCCTCTATTTCCGTTCTGAAACAGGCGGGCTGATCCTGTTGGGAAAATCAATGGAAGACGACCCGATCGGAATCTCATTTAGCTGGGACGAGCAGCGCTTCATCGACTATCTTTGGCCGGAACTTGCTGAATTTGTGCCTGAATTTGACACACTCAAAGTCGTGCGCGGCTGGGCCGGTCTTTATGCGGTGAATACCCTGGACGGCAACGCCATTCTCGGACAATGGCCGGAGCTTAAGGGAATGTACCTGGCAAACGGATTTTCCGGTCATGGCTTACAGCAGGGACCCGCGGTAGGCCGTTATTTAAGCGAACTAATCCTCAACAAGCCACTATCGCTGGACCTTTCCATCTTTAACCCGCAGCGTATCATTGACAAACGTGTTCTGAGCGAAAGTGAGCTGGTTTAACATTTTCTGAACATTAGTCTTGACTAATGTGCAAATGTTGTTTAAATAAGCGCCAAACCATTTGAAGCGGAATCACCGACTAAATCTTATTTAGTATTGATTTCAGGTTGTTGGCAGATAGGCTCTAAAAACAGCCAACGATTGTTTGACATTTTAAGCCGTTGAGATTATAGGATAATGATTTCTGGCATCTGCTCAGATGCTGAAAGGAGGTGGTGCAATCCGGTAATACCGCAACCGAGAGTCAGAGCGATCAACGTATCCAGCGTTTATTATACTGAAAGGAGATCGAAAAATGAATCGAAAGTTAGTACTGATGTTGACATTTGTATTCGTAATTGGTTTTGCATTTAGCGTTCAGGCGGCAGATCCCATGGGAGAGGTTACACTACGGCCCGGTGAGCCTATCCACATTGCCTATTGGGTTGTCATTTCAGGACCCAACACATCCCTGGGCACCGATGTGGTGCGCGGCATTGAAATTGCGATGGACGATTTCGGCGGACAAATCAAAGGCTTCCCGCTCAAGCTTTCCGGTCAGGATGCCGGCTGCAGTGCCGAAGGCGGCCAGGCCGCCGCAACGAAACTGGCGGCCGACCCGACTATTGTGGCGGCCATCGGCTCCACCTGCTCCAGTGCCGCCAAACCCGGCGTGCCCATTCTGTGGAAGGCGGGCATTCCGACCGTATCGCCTTCAAACACCGCACCGTTCCTGACCGATCCCAACCGCGGTTCAGGCTATGACGGCTACGCGCGCACCTGCCACAACGACAAGATCCAGGGCGCGGTCGCGGCTCAATTTGCCTTCAATGAGAAGGGTCTCAAAAAAGCGGCCACCATCCATGACGGCAGCGTTTACGCCGAACAGCTGGCCCAGGTGTTTGCTGCAACCTTCAAAAAATTGGGCGGCACCGTCACCTCCATGGAAGCCGTTTCCCCCAACGACACCGACATGCGCCCGGTGTTGACCAAGATCGCCACCGGCAATCCGGATATCATCTATTATCCGATCTTCATTGCCGAAGGCGGTTTTATCACCCGTCAGTCCAAAGAGATCTCCGGCCTGGAAAAGACCGTGCTGATGGGGGCCGATGGCATGTTCTCGCCGGACTTCTACAAAGCAGCCGGCATGGCGGCCGTGGGCATGTATCATTCCAGCCCGGATTTCGGCGCATTCGCGGGCGGATATCAAGACTTTTTAAAGAAACACCAGAAAAAATACGGTGAAAAACCCATCGCCCCGTTCCACGGCCATGCCTATGATGCCACGATGATGATCCTCACGGCCATTGACAAAGTGGCCGTCAAAAAAGGCGACAATCTGGTCATCGGCCGCAAGGCGCTGCGCGATGCACTGTTGGCCACTGCAAATATGCAAGGGCTGACCGGTAAGATTAACTGTGACCAGTACGGCGACTGCGCTGATCCGAAAATCGCGGTTTATCAAACCTCTGAAGAAAACGTTAAAAAGCTGGTAACGCCGACCAAGCCTTACTGGAAAATTTATTAATCTGAATCGAAGAAGCTGGCCCCTTCGGGTGCCGGCTTCTTCTTTAAGACTTGACCAGAGCCGGGTATTCAAAGGATACCCGGCTTTACCTGCAAGATGGGGTTTTCCCCAACCGTTTGCCGCACTTCACAACACGCAATATCTCCTGCTGCGCGAAAGGTGCTTTATCCCGAGGCAAACATCAGGCTCGCAAAGACCAAGAGGAACCCAAAAAATGCTGCAACGAATTCGTGAACGGATCACACCCACCGATGTGGTCATGTACCTGATCGGCGGAGGGCTGCTGTTTCTGGTGATCTGGGGATCAATCGCCACCCTGATCAAAGGGACCTATACCACCCGGCACTGGATCGATTTTGTCATCTTCGGGCTGGCCCAGGGCAGCGTGTATGCCCTGATCGCCACCGGATATACCATGGTCTACGGCGTGCTACGCATGATCAACTTCGCCCACGGCGAGGTCTTTATGAGTGGACCCTATACGGCTTATTTTGTGGCCGCCTGGTTTTACCGTAGTGGCTGGCTGGATGCCCAGCCCATTCCCTGCCTGGCCGTCATATTCCTGGTATCCATGTCCGTATCGATTACGATTGCTTTTTTTCTGGAGCGGATTGCCTACCGGCCCCTCCGAGGCGCCCCGCGGCTGATCCCATTGATCACCGCTATCGGCGCCTCTTTTTTCCTGCAATACCTGTTTAGGGGGCTTTACGGTTCCAGCTTCCAGGCCTACCCGGACATCGCCATGCTGGAAGGCCACTGGATGATTGGCGGCATTCGCATTCTCAAGTTTCAGGCCATTGTCATCGTAGCCGCCGTGGTGCTGATGTTCGCCCTGTACTCCTTTGTCATGAAAAGCCGCATCGGCAAAGCTATCCGGTCGGTTTCCGAAGACAAGGAAGCCTCGGCGCTCATGGGGATCGATGTGGACAAAATGATTTCCATGACCTTTGTGGTCGGCGGCGCCGCCGCCGGTGCCGCCGGCGTGCTGTATGCCATTATGTTCAAACAGGTTCACTTTTTTATGGGCTTCATTCCCGGCATCAAGGCCTTTACGGCCGCAGTTCTGGGCGGTATCGGCAATATCCCGGGCGCCATGCTGGGCGGCATCTTCCTCGGCCTGATCGAATCCGTAGGTCCCAGTTTGTTTCTGGACGGGCTGGGCATTGTGGCGCCCTATCAGTTAAAGGACGCAATTGCTTTTACGATGCTGGTCATGGTGCTGATTTTCCGACCCACCGGAATCCTCGGCGAACGACTAGCGGTAAAAAAAGCCTAATGGCTAAATTTTGCATGAAAATTAATGAGAAGCTAAGATTAGGTCCAATGTCAGTAAATCAAGCAAATCATAGGGGGCACAAAAAATACAGAGCAGATATAAAGGATGAAAATCCTTTTATCTCATTAATTTTCACCCTGCGGGCGAGCTGGAGGCTTCCATCTGCTGTGTTATTAAGGGCAAAGCATAGATGACTATAGCTTCGCCCTTAAATGCCTTGCAGATGAAAGCCTCCAACCCGTTCAAAACTTAGCTAAAGATGATATTAATTATCTTGATGTCAGAAAGGACATTTTTGACAAAATGAATCAGGAACAATCTCCCTGGCGATATGCAGTCAATATCGGGCTGATTGCAGCCTTAACCGCGGTGATGCTCTCTCTGATCGGCATGGTGGAAGCCTTTAACAAACGCGACATCATTTACAAGGTCGTCACCATGGGCAACACCTTGCTGCTGCTGACCACCATATTTCTCAGTTATCTATCGGCTAATCGAGCAGGTCGTGACCGGGCGGCAACGGCTGTCGGCACCGCCATCCTCACCAGCATGATAACCGCAGCCGGTATCGCTCTGCTGGTGGCCGTCGGCAAGACCATTAACCTGCGGTTGATGTTTATCAATGCCTCACCGGTGCTCTACCAGATATTGACCTTTTATCTGGGGCCCAAGCTGGGCATCCCACTGGTGCTGCTGAGCGGTGCTCTGAGCGGTCTATCTGCCGGCCTGCTTTTTCTGTCCCCGCCATTGATCCGTAAAACGATCATTACCGCGGTGAGCAGTGTGGTCATCGCCGGCGTGCTGCAGGACACGCTGCGACCGGTCATCTCTCTCTGGGGACCGCTGGCCAGGATCAACCTGTTTTTGTTTGCATCCAATGGACTGGCCCTCAAAGGAGCCATTGGATTGTTTGTTGTGGTCGCAATTGTTGTTTTTTTGTGGAACCGCAAAGGCGGCAACGTGAAAACCAGAGTGGAAGGACTGCCTGCCGGTCAACAGCGTACCATCAAACTTGTCAGCGGGTTGGCTCTCGTGTTTGTGCTTCTGATTTTGCCCAAAATACTGGGATTGTTCCTCAGTGAGGTTTTGACCATCGTCGGCCTCTATGTGCTGCTGGGATTGGGTCTCAATATCGTGGTGGGATTTGCCGGCCTGCTGGATCTGGGCTATGTGGCTTTTTTCGCCGTGGGCTCTTATGTGGTCGCCATTTTGACATCTCCCGAGCTGGGATTCTTTAATTTTGGGTTCTGGAGTGCCCTGCCTATTGTGGTCGTTGCCGGCATTTTATCAGGCGTGTTGCTGGGCGTGCCGGTACTCAAAATGCGCGGTGATTACCTGGCCATCGCCACCCTGGGTTTTGGTGAAATCATCCGCATTCTGGTTCTATCCGACTGGCTGCGCCCCTGGATCGGCGGTGCCCAGGGCATCGGCCAGATTCCCAACATCAACGTGTTCGGGTACACCTTTACCACCCCGCAGCAGGTCTATTATTTCATTCTGGCCGGCTGTCTGCTGGTCGGATTTATCTCCTGGCGTCTGCGGGACTCCCGCCTGGGGCGAGCCTGGATGGCCGTGCGCGAGGATGAGGACGTGGCCCAGGCCATGGGTATCAACCTGGTGGCCACCAAACTGATGGCCTTTGCCACCGGAGCCGGCTTTTCAGCGTTAAGCGGGGCCATTTTTGCCACCAAAATCGGCTCGGTTTATCCCCACAGCTTCAATGTCATCGTTTCGATCAACATCGTCTGTTTGATCATCGTCGGCGGCATGGGCAGCATCCCCGGCGTCATTGTGGGCGCCTTTGCCCTGGTCGGCTTGCCTGAGCTTCTGAGAGAATTTGCCGAGTACAGGCTGTTGGTATACGGTGCCGCATTGGTTGCCATGATGCTATTGAAACCGGAAGGGTTGTGGCCGGATGTCAAGCGGCGGCGCGAGCTCCATATCGAAGAAGATGAAACTGAGGCTGAGGCAGCCGAAGCTGCCACAGCGGGCGGTTAGGAGGAAAACATGGCAATTTTGACAACAAAAAGACTTACCAAACAGTTCGGCGGTCTGGTTGCCATTGACAATCTGGATCTGGAGGTCAAAGAAAACAGCATTCACAGCGTTATCGGGCCCAACGGCGCCGGTAAAACCACTTTGTTTAATTGCATCACCGGTTTTTACAAGCCCGAGTTCGGCGAAATCGACTTGATGGGCCACTCCCTGGTGGGATTGCTACCGGATCAGATCGTGCGTCTGGGGATAGCGCGAACCTACCAGAATATTCGGCTTTTCCCTGCCCTGACAGCAATGGAAAATATTCTGGTGGGCCTGCACACCCATCTTAAAGCGCGGTTTTTGGGAATTGTCTTGGGCAGCCCAGGGACCCGCAATGAAGAACAGAAGGCCGATGAAGAAAGCAGCCGCCTGCTGCGCTTTGTTAATCTGGCCGGCAAAGGTGAGCTGCTGGCTAAGAATTTGCCTTACGGCGAACAGCGCCGGCTGGAAATTGCCCGCGCCCTGGCCACCGATCCCAAAATATTGTTGTTAGATGAACCCGCCGCCGGTATGAACCCTAGAGAAACCCAGGAGATGATGGACTTTATTCAACACCTGCGGGATGAGCTGGGCATCACCATCATTTTAATCGAGCATCAGATGAAAGTGGTCATGGGGATTTCTGAAACCGTCACCGTCCTGGACTACGGTGAAAAAATCGCCGAGGGCACACCCGCCGAGATTCAAAAGAATCCCAAAGTGATCGAGGCCTATCTGGGAACAGGCGCAAGCGCTGCGGACGCAGCCGCTTAGTTGAAACATCAGGAGGAATTTTACCATGGCAATGCTTGAAGTTGAAGGAATCCACACCTATTACGGACACATCCATGCACTCAGGGATGTGTCGGTCAACGTCGAAGAAGGCGAGATCGTCACCATCATCGGCGCCAATGGTGCGGGCAAAAGCACCATGCTCAAAACGACCAGCGGCCTGCTGAAACCCCGCAAAGGATCGATCCGCTTGAACGGTGAGGAGCTGACCCAGCTTAGGGCCCATAAAATTGTTGAAAAAGGCGTGGTCCAGGTGCCCGAGGGCCGGCGTATTTTCGGTACCCTGACGGTTATGGAAAATCTGGACATGGGTGCCTTCATCAGCAAAGACAGTCAAAAAAACAAAGAGAACCTGGACCGTGTGCTGCAGCTTTTCCCGCGCCTCAAAGAGCGCAGCAAACAGGTGGCCGGCACTCTCAGTGGCGGTGAACAGCAAATGCTGGCCATGGGCCGCGCACTCATGACCAGCCCGAAGGTGTTGCTGCTGGACGAACCGTCCATGGGATTGGCGCCTGTCCTGGTGGACGATATTTTTGAAACCATTCGTCAATTGCATGATGCGGGGACCACCATCTTGCTGGTCGAGCAAAATGCACGTATCGCTTTGCAGGTAGCCAGCCGCGGCTATGTGCTACAATCGGGTTCGGTGGTGCTGAGCGATACGGCCGATAACCTGGAAAAAAATGAAATGGTTCGCGAGGCCTATCTGGGAGAGTAGCAGGGATTGCGGATTTCAGGTTGCGGTTTATTGCACTTTCTGGAAGCACACTTTAACTTGCATATAGGCTGAGGGACTTACATTAAATCAGATTTATGAAAATTATTAGTTGACCTATTGCGATTTGATGATATAGATCGAATTAGTTTATCTTGAACTTACAGTGCGATCTGACCGGATTTAGATATTACATCACTTACTAGAACTGGACTCTGGTTATTCAAGACCTGCTTCTCTACTCTGTTCTCTGTCTTATTCTGGATATTGTTTGCAATTTAAATGGAAGCATTTCCACAATCAAATACTTGCCAAAAACTACATCAGCAGTATTCTTCCGCTTTGATGCTGCTGTTCACAGCTATTCTTTGCCATAATATGGAGCACCGGCCATCTGAACTTTAGAGGCCAGCAAAGAATTGATGAACACGTTCATCCAACAGCAGTGGGATGAGTTGAGGATGCACCTTGTGACAACATGCTTGTAGAGTATGCAGTAAGGGTGGGCTTTTCGTAGTACCTGATTGAGATTCAACAAAAGTTAAAGGGCCATCAATAAACCGATTAAGCCTAAAGGACATCTTGGGGTTTAGTACGCGTAAAAACACAGAGCCAAGAATGTCGCTAATGCCGATAAATGTCTTCAACGTCCTCATGCAGTCGAGGCAATTGGAAAATTCTTTAATTAACTTAAAAAGAATACCAATAATGCGCTTAAGATGAAAGGAGGATTTGTTATGACACGTTACAGACGGTTTTTTTTGATGGCTTTCATAACACTTGGTCTTTTGTCTATCTCTTCAAACAATTTGAGTGCCGGTGGTTTTCTTCTGTTTGAGCAAGGCGTAAAGGGACTTGGCAATGCTTTTGCCGGAGGGTCCGCTATAGCTGAGGATGCATCTACTATCTTTTTCAATCCAGCAGGGATAACCCGGTTGTCCGGCTCCCAATTTGAGGTTGCCGCACATTATATCAATCCACAAGCCGAATTTGATGATGAAGGATCAACGGTTTCACCAGCTTTGCCGGTCGTTGGCGGTACTCCGCTGACCGGTGGTGACGGCGGTGACGGCGGCGTTTCAGCAGTTGTTCCCAATTTCTATTTTGCCCAGCAAATCACGGATAAATTTCATGCCGGAATCGGTATCAATGTGCCATTTGGTTTGGAGACAAAGTACAATAAAAACTGGGTTGGGCGCTATCATGCCGTTAAGTCAGATGTATTAACCATTGATATTAATCCCACAGTTGCTTACAGAGTAAATAAGTGGTTTTCGTTTGGAGGCGGCATAAGCGCTCAATACATTGATGCCGAACTGACCAATGCTGTAGATTTCGGAACGATTGGCTTCATCGGCGGCGCACCAACATTACCGCAGACGCTCGATGGATTTGTAAAACTCGAAGCGGATGACTGGGGATGGCGCTGGAACGTTGGCATTCTCATTGAGCCGAATGAAAATCTGCGGTTCGGGTTATCTTATCGCTCCAATATCGATTATACGTTAGAAGGTGATGCAAAATTTGATATACCGGCGGGAGCCGAACCCATAGCAGCTGGTGCGGGACTCGTCAACACCGATGCTAAAGCCGATATTGAACTACCCGGTCATGCTTCTCTGAGCGCTTACTGGAGATTGCACCCTAAATTTGCGATTATGGCAGATATTTTTTGGACCAATTGGAGCACATTGGACGATCTTCCTGTAGAGCTGGACACGGGAACAGACGTTATAACAACCTTGGACTGGGAAGATACCTTTCGTTATGCTTTTGGCGCCAACTATTACGTTAACGAAAATTGGACATTACGGGGTGGTATTGCATATGATGAGACCCCCATACCAGATGCTAAGCGAAGGACGCCCAGAGTTCCGGGTGAAGACAGAATCTGGACTACGCTTGGATTGGGCTACAGATTTTCAGATCATATTAGTCTTGATTTGGCCTACGCCCATTTGTTTGTTGATGATCCCAAAATCCGTAAAACCGGTCTTGAAACCGAAGATATTACACGGGGAGCGCTGAGGGGTGAGTACGAAGCAAGCGTAGATATAATCAGTGTTCAGATTGGTATTAAATTTTAATATTTAAAAACATAAAACGACTTTCTCAAAAAAACAAATGATCTTGGGGATACTTTCGTCCTGACTTCTGTCCCCTGACCTCTGTCTTCTGACATCTGACTTCTGTCATCTGTGTTTACAGCGCACAGTATCGTTCGTAAGCCTCCTGCGAAAGATCGGCGATCGGGCTCTGGTATTGGATGTGTCCCTGATAAAGGATATATGCACGGTCGCAGTTCGTTCTGGCAAAATTTAAATTCTGTTCCGCCATCAGAATCGAAATTCCCTCCGATTTTAACCTCCGGATGGTCGTTGACAATTGATTGACTATAATCGGCGCCAAACCCTCGGTGGGTTCGTCAAGAATGATCAGCTCAGGGTTGCCCATCAAGGTGCGGGAAATGGTGAGCATTTGCTGTTCTCCGCCGCTAAGCATGCCAGCCAGATGATGGCGCTTTTCGGCCAGATTCGGGAAAAGGTCAAATAAACGGCCGGGGGTCCACGCCGCAGACCCCTTTGTTGGCGGTTGCCGCCCGACTTCCAGATTTTCCAGTACCGTCAGGCGTTTGAATATGCGACGATTCTGGGGCACATATCCCAGGCCCTGTACACAGCATTTATAGGGCGGTATTCCACCAATCGGTTTTCCTTTAAAAATAATATTTCCCTTTATGGACGACACCATTCCCATGATACTTTTAAGGGTGGTCGTTTTACCGGCGCCATTGCGGCCGAGCAACACGACAACCTCCCTGCAGTCAACATCGAGTGACACATCGAAAAGAATCTGAGCCTTTCCATAAAAGGTATTAAGAGATTCAACACGAAGGATGATGTCTTGATTGTTGTGGCCCATTTAAAAATCTTAAAAATTATGGGGATGTGCTCCCCAGATAAATTTTTTTAACTTCACTATTTTTTTGAATCTCGTGGGGTGGTCCTTCAACGATCATTTGGCCGCGATTTAAAACAATGATCCGATCTGCATAATCAAATACCACCTGCATATCATGCTCGGTAAATAAAACACCTATTTTGCGGGTACGGACGATGGTTTCTGTGAGCTTCATCAACTCTTGGCGTTCAGCCGGTCCCATTCCAGCGGTGGGCTCGTCCATCAGCAGCAATTTGGGTTGATTGCCCAAAGCAACCGCCAATTCCACGCGCTTAAGGTCGCCGTAAGCAAGAACACCACATGGGCGGTCAGCTTGATCTGCAATACCCACCAGGTTGATTAATGCCATCGCTTCATCCACATAAAGATGGCGGACTTTTCTGCGAAGAGATTTGGTCTGCCGATAATGTGATAAAATTGACATTTGAACATTTTCCAGTACCGTCATTGACGGAAAAGTTGCCGTTATCTGGAAGGTGCGCCCCACGCCCAACTGCCAGACATCTCTTGGTTTGCTGCCGCTAATCTTTTTCCCCATGATGATAATATGGCCGCGATCCGGTCGTAGTTGTCCGTTGATTAAATTAAAACAGGTGGATTTCCCGGCTCCGTTGGGTCCGATCATGGCCAGCAATTGCCCTTCTGCCAGTTTAAAACTCAATTTGCGGACGGCTTTAACACCGCCAAAGGCTTTATACAGGTTTTGAACTTCTAATAGGGTCGCCATGATTTGTTTTCGTGTTTTAAAACTTTCGTGCTTTCGTGGTTAAATATTCTTTCTTCTCCGCATCCGGTTAATCCTCAAAATATTTTCCCCATCGATTCTGAATAAACCCGACAATCCCATCCGGAAATGCAACCACCAGAAAGATAAAAATAGAACCTAAAATGAATTGCCAATAATCAATTCGTGCAATTTTGTCGTGCAGCCAGGTAAACGCGGCCGAACCGGCAATGGGCCCGAAAAGGGTCTCGACACCGCCCAGCAGAATCATAAATAGAAATTCAAATGAACGTGGAATGGCCATTACCTCGGGAAAAACATTTCCCTTTGAGAACACATAAATTCCGCCGGCCAATCCGGCAAAAGCACCCGCAATAATAAAAGCAAGCCATTGATGCGCATGACGGTTGATCCCGATCGAATCAACACGCAGCGCCGAATCGCGGCAGGCGCGTATGGCGTAGCCAAAGGGCGTGAATATGAAATAGCGCAGTACCAGGATACCGCCGACACACAAAATCAGTGTCAGATAGTAAAACACGATCTTTTCGCTGGCCCAGGCCGCAGGCCAGATACCCAGGATCCCGTCATCACCACCGCTAAATTCACCCCATTGAAACACAATCGACCAGCAAATCTGAGCAAAGGCCAGAGTCAGCATGGCCATATAAACGCCCGACAGCCGCACGCAAAACCATCCGATGATCAGTGCCAATAGGCCGACTAACAAAGGTGCTAAAACCAAGGCCAGCTCCATGGGCGTTTGCACATAGTGCACCATCAAAGCCGCAGCGTAGGCACCACCGCCGAAAAAGGCCGCATGCCCAAAAGATACCATTCCGCCGGGTCCCATCATGAAATACAAGCTCATGCTGGCCAGTGCAAAAAGGGCAATTTCAGTAAGCAGCACCAAGCCAAAGGACCCTATAAATACGGGTATGATCAACAAGGAGATCAGAAGTGCCAGACCCAATAGCTTTATGTTTTTGGATGC
Organism: Desulfobacterales bacterium; assembly: GCA_050124655.1. Lineage (GTDB taxonomy): Bacteria > Desulfobacterota > Desulfobacteria > Desulfobacterales > JAHEIW01 > JAHEIW01. Next base: position 16,303 of record JASFEV010000009.1, on the reverse strand, counting down.
AGGCTTTAGCGTCGCAGCGGTTATTCTCGATTCACCTGATTCTTCGGTTTCAGCACTGCCCAGCAGGCCATACGGACGCACGACCAGTACCACTGCCATGACCAAAAACATCAACACTAGAGTGCTTTGCGGAAATATGAGAATACCAAAGGCGTTCAACTCACCGATGATCACCGCAGCCAAATAGGCACCCGGTATACTGCCCATTCCACCGACCACCACGACGACAAAGGCCGCAGCAATAATGTTTAAATCCATCAACAGATTGGCCCCTCCTTTGGGGAGCTGAATGGCACCCCCCAGTCCCGCCAGACAGGAGCCCAAAAAAAATACACCGGTAAATAAACGACTTTGATTTACGCCCAGAGCATCCGACATTTCACGATCTTCGGTGGCCGCCCGCACCAGAATACCCCAGCGTGTTCGATATAATAAAAACCAGAGTCCAGCGAGAACCAACGGTGCCAGCATAATCAGAATAAGATCATATTGCGGCAGTAAAACGCCCATTATATCAATACTGCCGGCAGCTCCCGGCGCCTGCTGCCCAAGAATATCTTCAGCACCGAATAGCCAGCGGGACAGGTCTTGAAATATCAAGACAATGCCGAATGTGGCAAATAAGATGAACAGCTCCGGAGCATGATAAAGCCGTCTCAACAGCAAGGTTTCAATAATGATGCCGATGAGCCCGACACCTAATGCGGCCAGCACAATCCCGGCCCAAAAGAAAAAAGCCCCCTGAGGTAAGGAGGCGATAAAATAAAAGGCCAAATAGGCGCCCACCATGTAGAAAGAACCGTGAGCCAGATTAACAATTCGTAAAACACCAAAAATGAGAGAGAGCCCGCAGGCCACCATAAACAGGGCAGACGCATCGGATAGGCCGGTCAGGAACTGTACGAGGTAGAAGCCCAAATTGTCGTCCTAAGAATGTGATATTGATAGTTTGAGAGATGCGGTTTTTTAAAGCTAAGGAAATAAAATGACGCATGTCCGTTGCCGGTGGTCAGTTGTCCGTTGTCACGGCCGAAGTTTCAACTTAGTCCCAACGGACCATGGACAACGAACAACGAACACACCGGGTTGACGATTGGTTTTAATTTACCCCATAGCCACTCATACGGTTATAATTTAAACGACTGCCTTATTTTGGCCTTAACTGCATCACTTCGGCATCACTGGGCAAGTAATCTTTCCCGTCTGCATAGCGCCAATCGACCATGATGCCTTTGCCGTCTTTAAGGGCCGTATGGCCAACATAGGCACCCATGGTCGATTGATGGTCAATTTTACGGTAGGTGATCGGGCCAACGATGGACTCAAAGGATAATCCTTCCATGGCATCGACCAGTTTTTCGGTGTCTGTGGAGCCGGCCTTCTTGAGCACATGGTAAACCGAATACATGGCATTGTAGCCCACGATCGATCCGGTGCGCGGGTAGTCATTGAATTTCTTTTGATAGGCCGCAACAAACTTGCTGTGAGCCGGCGTCTTAATATCATACCAGGGATAACCGGTTACCAGCCAGCCTTGAGGCGCTTCAGCCTTTAAGGGGTCTAAATATTCGGGTTCACCCGTCAACAGGCTCACCACAGAGACGTCTTTAAAGAAGCCTCTCAGCCTGCCTTCGCGCACAAATTTGGCCAAATCACTGGCGAAAGTCACATTATAAACGGCATCGGGCTTGGCATCCGCCAAGGCCTGGATTTCAACACCCGCGTTGATATTGAACAGTGCCGGCCACTGCTCTGTCACAAATTCCACATCCGGACGTTTGACTTTCAATAGTTTTTTAAACGAGGCGACCGCATCTTTACCATAGGCATAGTTCGGCGCAATGATGGCCCAGCGCTTGGCCGGCATTTTAGCAGCCCCTTCGGCCAGCATGGCGGCCTGCATGTAGGTTGAGGGGCGCAGGCGGAAGGTATAGCGATTGCCTTTGGCCCACACCACCGCATCCGACAGCGGTTCGGCCGCAATATAAAGGATTTTATTTCGTTTGGCAAAATCCGTTAACGCCAGTCCCACGTTGGACAGAAACGAACCCATCAGCAAAACAACTTTATCTTTAAGAATCAATTCTTCTGCAATTGTCACCGCGGTTCCCGGTTCACCCGCATCGTCACGGGAAATAACCTCGAGCTGCTTGCCCGACACCCCCCCAGCAGAGTTGATTTCTTCTAAAGCAAGCTGCCAGCCATTTCGATAAGGAAACGTAAAACTGGTGAGTTTGCTGTAGGTTTGGATTTCACCTATTTTGATGGTGTTGTTCGTGAAAACATCCGATTTAGAAGAAAACCAGAAAATAAAGGCACCTACGACGAGCAAAATCAGAATTGCCAATATCGCAGATTGAACAATCTTCGTATTCTTCACCCCCTGTTCTTCCTTTCTCAATTTGCGTCGATGTTGTGCTATTTAAGTATGCGATCGCTTTTCGGTCTGTCAAGAACAATGATAAAGCTGCGCCATCGGGTTCTTGGGTGCATTGAAAAATATCTTGCTGTTTTTGCATCAAATTTGTATGAACAATCAGAAGAACACCTACTGAAGGAGCTAACGAAACGCTTTGAAAAGAATCGGACTGGTTGTCAAATCAGATGCCAAGGCTAAAGAAAAGGCTCGCGAACTAGAGGACTGGTTGCGATCCAAAAAAATTGAAACTATTCGTAAAAAGACGGTAGAATCCGGGCAAAAAAATGAAAACGCCGGGCTGCCACCGCCCCCCTCGGATTCGGACTGCATTTTTGTGCTGGGCGGAGACGGCACCTTTCTAAGTGCAGTCCGCTGGATCGGGGATCAGGATATTCCCATTCTGGGGATTAAATTCGGCGAAGTGGGTTTTCTGGCGGAAATAGCAGAGGAGGATCTTTATCCAGCGGCTGAAAAGGTTTTGAAAGGCGATTTTATTCTGCGACCCCGCATGCGCCTCTTTGTCAAAGTAAAGCGGGGCAACGAGACTCGGGCACAGGAAACCGTGCTCAACGATGTGGTCATCAACCGGGGTGCGCTGGCAAGGCTGGCTCATATCGAAACCCGCATCGACGACCACTATTTGACCACCTACAGCGCAGACGGATTAATCGTGGCAACGCCGACCGGCTCGACTGCCTATTCACTGGCTGCCGGCGGTCCGGTCATCCACCCGGCGGTACCGGCAATCATCTTAACACCGATCTGCCCCTTCACGCTGACCAACCGGCCCTTAATAGTTCCCGAATCGGCCAATATTAGCATCAAACTGGCTAAAGGCTCTTCCGATATCGTTTTGACGTTCGACGGACAAAAGGGACTGGAATTAAATGACCAGGATGAAATTTACATTCAGAAGGATGCCCATCCGGTTCATTTGATCACCCTACCGGAGCGGCAATATTTTGATATTTTGAAAAATAAGTTAAAGTGGTCTGGTGGCCGCGCCTAATTTTCGCAACAGAAATGGCCTTTTTCCGCAATCTCTGCGTCACAATCAGATTTTAATCCTCGACATACTACCAGTATGCCTCCGGTATAAAATCTGATTCTTCCTTGACCTTGCAAAAAAATCCTCAATTCTGTTGCGAAAATTCCTAAACTTCTCATTAATTTTCATGCAAGATTCAGGTATTACCTGAATTTGGCACGAGTTGGAGGCTTTCATCTGCTATTGTGGAATACATCCCTTCACCGAATTTTTGGGATCCCGTTAAGTTTGTTTCAGATATCATTTGGCAATCCCTAAAATTTTCAGACTGGGCCATGAATTTAGTTTAAAAATAAAAACCGGCCAGCACGGCCTATGCATTTGGATTATTCAAAAGGGTATTACAAAAGATAGGTGAACGGAAGTTTAGTGGCTGACGATTACCCTTCTGACTTTTTGGATGTTTTCTCCGCGCCGAACCAATTGGATGAACTACGATGAAAAATAAATACCAGTCCGATAATATACAATGCAAGTTGCACAAATCCTAATGATGCGTGAACTGGATTGTGAGAAAACGATCCAAAGCCCGGTAGGATTGTTAAGGGGATGGCAATGACAAATATGCCCACCAGCCCCCACCTTGCCCAGTTCCTGCCCTTGTTGAGTTGGTAAATCACGTACAAGGAAACAGCGTAAATAATAAGTTTCGTAAAAATAAGAAAATAGGGCGATCTCACATCAGCATGGCGTATGATCGTCATTGCGGCCCGAACAATTCCAAGGCCGACTATCACATAAAAGAATTTTACCGCGAGAGCAACCTTTGGCGGCCTTTCCGAAAGCGCTTGGGTTGGCATCAGATCCTCCTTTTCTTCATCGCACCGGTAGGTTAGCCTGTGATACTGTTATGTTGCGCTGTGTTTTCGTATATTTATTGACAAAGGTCTTATTTCGATTGGTGTTCCAGAATAGGCAGCTGTGCTATGGTTTGATCTCTATCGGCGTACCGGGTTTAACCGCGTTCCACACTATATCCATGTCTCTGTCGCTGAGAGCAATGCATCCATTGGTCCAGTTGAATCGTTGAACAAGAAACGAAAGCCGCCCATAGCCGTTTTTCTGGCCATGGATCATAATATCACCACCGGGGTCAACACCGCGTTTGCGGGCTTCTTTACGGTCTTTTGCATTGGGGTACGAGATGTGAATCGATTTGTAGTATGCGCTGCCCGGGTTTTTGTAATCGAGGATATAGCGACCCTCCGGGGTGCGCCCGTCGCCCTGTTCCTGTTTGTGTCCCCGGGGGTTAGAACCAAATGAGACCCGGAAAGAGGCAAATGGTTCTCCCTCTCGCATCAGGTAAAGCCGCTTTTCGCTCTTGATAACGAGCACTGTATCCGCTTTTTGTGCACCCATTGCGTTTGTCGTCTGCAGCAGGAACAACAGGGCAATGAGCACGTATTTATAACAGGAACCGACGCTATTCATTCTTCTTCGGATATCACGATGACAGGGGTACCAACAGGTGCCCAGTCAAACAGGGCCTTTGCATTATCATCCGTTAAGCCGACACAACCCTCTGAGCCCACTGATTCGGTCAGGTAGCTATGCAGATAGGATCGGAGGGTGGCCATCGTTGTACCGTGAATCGCCTTGCCATCTTGAGTGAAGAACATGGTATACGGCATCTCGGAGCCATATGTCTTCGACGTGTACTTCTTGTGCTTTCGGAAAATTTTGTACGTGCCAACCGTTGTTTCCTTTTTGTCACGACCGGTCACAATATCAAAACTGTAGATTTCCTCACCATTCTCCAGGGCAACCAAGACTTGCCGTTCGATGAAAACCCGAATTTCCTTCTTTTTTATGGCTTCGTCACCCCATGCGGTGGAGGCGATAATTAAAAGAAGACCGGCAAAGATTGGCACACAAATATTATGCAGTAAGCCTTTTTCAATGTATTTCGTCATTTTAGAACATTCCTCCTGATCAGCCATGTGGTCATCACAATTTTACAAAATACGGCAATTCTAATAACGGTTTGAACCAACAAGTTTTAATATTATGGATTAAAATTCTTAGTGTCAAATCGGCAATTAGCTGGGTTATGGACAAATTTGTGAATCTGTACACTTAATCTGGGGGCAGGAAGCCGTCCAACCCAATCGGATCGCCCCAACCATATCATGATTTCATCAATAATCAGGCTTAACGGATCCACAGCGGCCTAAAGCTGGTCTTCGATACCCAGCATCTGGACAAATCCCGCAACAAAGCGTTGCCAGAAGGTGGACTCGGGCTCCGTGGTGTAGCGAACCTCTTGGCCGTCCTCTTCGGTGATCCAGACCAGATTCCCGTCGTCATCCAGTTGCACCCGGTAGCTGTTTTTCGGCAGCACCCCCTCATCCATGTAAGCAATCACCTGGCGTGCCAATTCCTCGCTCTTCACATAGAAAGCGACTTCGGTGTTGATTTCTGCCGCGCGCGGGTCCCAGTTGAAGCTTCCAATAAATACGTCATTACGTTCAAAAACGATGGCCTTGGTATGCAGGGCAGCCCTGGATCTGCCACCGGCGAAAAATCGTTTTTCCGTGACCGTCTTAGAAGCCGCATCAGGCCGCAGCTCGTATACTTCCGCACCGTTTTCGATCAGCTGCTTGCGGCCCGAGGCATATCCTCCGTGGGCGGCCACCACGTCGGTGGAGGCCAGCGAGTTGGTCAGTATCCGCACCCGCACCCCTTTTTCATGCAGTTTTTTTACCGCCTGAATGCGCCGCTCCCGAGCCACGAAATAGGCCGACTCGACCAGCAGTTCTTTCTCCAGGGTCTCAAGCTTGCGGAATATCGCCTCTTGTATATCGTCGACCATCTCGCCTTCCGCGATGGAATACGGATTGTCCCAGACCACCCGCCCCGGCGCCCAGATCATTCTGTCGCGAATCTCCCCGAGCTGCCCGATGAGGTTTTCGACATCCTCGTCCAGCGGGTAGGGATATTTTTCTTTGTTGATCATTTCACGCACTGTTGCCACCGCTTCCCTGAGATCGGCCTCGGTGTAATTCCCATCCACCAGCGCAGAGATCGGGTAAGACCAATCCCCGTTCCAGAAGTAGTCGAACACGCTGGAAAACTCACGCACAATCGGCCCTGCCACAGCAACATCCAGGTCCCGAAAATTGGTGCCGGGCTCGACTCCAAAATAGTGGTCTCCGATGTTGCGCCCGCCGACGATGGCCAGCGCATTGTCCATCACCACCAGTTTGTTGTGCATGCGGTGGTTGATGCGGTCAAAGTCCGTTAGGAAACCAAAAAGACGCCAGCCGCGGTGGGCGAAGGGGTTGAAGATGCGGATCTCGATGTTCGGATGCGCGTCCGCGATGGCCATGCCCAAATCCCTGCCCTCAAGGGTGTGGTCGTCCAACAGTATACGGACACGAACCCCCCGGTCTGCGGCCTCGATCAAGCGCAAGGCAAGAATCCGGCCGGTGGTGTCGGGCTCCCAGATGTAGTACTGCAGATCAATGGTCTTCTCAGCAATGGCGGTCATGGCAATTCGGCCCGTGAAGGCCCGCCGTCCCTTGCTGATGATCGTAAAACCCGATTCCCCGGGGTGCTGCTGCGCCTTTTCCTCAAAAAGCCGTCCCGTTGGGGTGGTTTCATGGTCTGCAAATGCCCTTGAAGGTGTTCGCTGCACATCCTTGGGCAACGTCGTCGCACAGCCGGTTAACATCAGGAGAATTGAAAGGAAAAGCAATAGAAATCCCAAAAAATCGGCGGCAGCGCCTGGTTTCCCAGGGAAACAAAAGGCTTTCCGTTTATAAACAGTCGCATAGCGGTCGGTTCTTTTCATTAAGTAATTGTACTTCATGGTTTTTACTCCTTCTGGTTCCCCGGCCATCAATGGCAATCGCGGCCCCAATGCGAAATGATAAAACAAGCCATCGAGCCAAAAAGACGTCCCAATTCCGAAAAACCTTTATATGGCTATATATCCTTTACGTCTCCCACGAGTTTGTCAAACTGCTCAACGTCCACTACCGGTGAAGTTGTGAAATGAATCCCGGTTAGTTTGTGCAAGGCGACCGAGGAAGCAATGGCTTTGTCCGCATCAGGAAAATCGATGGTGAATACAAGATCATGCTCACCCATGACGGCATACATGGATATTATTTTGCCACCGTTTTTTTGGATCACCTCACGGGCTTTCTCGGTCCTATCAGCACTAATTTGCTTTGTCGCCTCAGTTGAATATTTTCCGAACATTAAGAAGATAGACATTTGAAATACCTCCTTTCCTTAAAAATGGAACCCATCGATACCACGAAATAAACCATGCCGATGATCTTTTTTTTCCATTTCAATATCAAAGGTGTCGGATGGATGATTTTACACCCCAATCAATCGAATTTTGGGCTTTGATTTTTGTGACCCTGCCACTTAGGCAGATTATCATTTATATCAATAACCCGCATAGCATAGAAAATATGGCACGTTGGTTTGAATTTCGTTGGAACTTTTTTTACACCCCCGAAATTAAAAAGTGATGGAAACGCAAGCCACATTTTACGTCCTTCATCGGCAATCAGGGTGCCACACAAAGCACAACTGACTTTGCAAGGAAGAATTCTCTCGTGTTTGTTGAGTTCATTGTTGTAAAAGTTTAGATGATCGATGCCTTCCATAATTCTGACATCATGTTTATGAAATATAGCTGCCCATTGCATAGGAGCCCCATGCAGCTTTTGACATGCCAAACAGTGACATATTTTTGCATCTACAGGATCCGAGCATACTTCGTATTGTACCGCATGGCAGTAACAACTTGCCCGGTATTTGGTTTTAAAATTAACATCTGAAATCGACGCATAATTTGATCCAAATTCTTTTTTCATTGAATCACCACCTAGTTTCACATTTGATTGAAACATTTATACATTGAAAGATGCCCAAATATCAAATTAAACGAGAATATTTCAGATAATACCTGGATACTCGAAACAAAATGTGCAATCAACCCGGAATTCAAATTTCGGTAATTTTGAGCATCATCGGTGAAATGTAGACCGCAGAGGCGTCTGACTGCATATTACATCAGGAAAGGCAATCAATTTGGGCTTGCTTAAAAGTGTGGTTTTTCGTGCCTGGTGTTGAAATCTGGAAGGGCTGAAAATTTGTCAGATATACTGACAAAATATGTAATTAGGATGGTGTAGGATTGGACTCAATAAGCTGAAATATAAAAAGGCTTTCAGCAGCTTCAATTTATTGATCTGCCGAAAGCCTTTTTCTTAATATACTGCTTTTAGTTTTTGATTGGAAACTGTATTTTCGGTTCTTAAATGAGCAATTTTTTTGATGGCCAAGGCCGCACAAGGGTTTTTATCCGAGGCGTACTTGAAGTACGTCGAGGGTATAAACCCGCGGAGAACACAGGCCATCGGAAAAAGGGCCTTTTAGGAACCGAAAATTAAGTGCCGATGGTCCAGGAAGCCAGATACTTGCGCTGCTCGGCCGTCAGGCGATCAATTTTAGTCCCCATGGCCGCCAGTTTTTCCTTGGCGATTTGCTTGTCAATTTTTTCAGGCACCGGATACACCTGTTTGGCCAGAGGCTTTTTATTTTGGACCATAAACTCGATGCTCAGCGCCTGGTTGGCAAAGCTCATATCCATAACGCTTGAGGGATGACCCTCGGCCGCCGCCAGGTTAATCAAGCGACCCTCGCCCAGCACATTGATCCGGCGCCCGTCTTTCAGGGTAAATTCTTCGGTAAAAGGCCGAATCATGCGCCGTGATTTAGCCAATTTCTCCAGACCCACCAGGTCGAGCTCTACATTAAAATGGCCTGAATTGGCCACGATGGCGCCATCTTTCATAGTAGCAAAGTGCTCTTTGCGGATGACATTGATATTGCCGGTCAGAGTACAGAAAAAATCACCGATACGGGCCGCCTTGCTAATCGGCATAACGGTGAATCCGTCCATCACCGCTTCAAGCGCCGGCAGCGGATCAACTTCAGTAACGATCACGTTGGCCCCCATGCCGCGGGCGCGCATGGCGACACCCCGGCCGCACCATCCATAACCGCAGACCACAAAAAGGGTTCCGGCCAGCAGACGGTTGGTCGCGCGCACAATGCCGTCAACGGTACTCTGGCCGGTACCGTAACGGTTATCAAAAAAATGTTTGGTTTGAGCGTCATTTACCGCAATGATCGGATACTGCAAGACCCCATCGGCGGCCATGCTTCGGAGCCGAATAATGCCGGTTGTGGTCTCTTCGGTCCCCCCCCGAACATGGTTTAAGAGCTCGGTGCGTTCAGAATGCAGGGTCGACACCAGATCGGCGCCGTCGTCCATGGTGAACTGAGGTTTTTTATCCAGCACGGCGTTGATGTGCTTGTAATACGTCCGGTTATTTTCGCCTTTAATGGCAAATACCGGAATCTTGTCGTGTTTCACCAGAGATGCGGCCACGTCATCCTGGGTGCTCAGCGGGTTGGAAGCACAGAGGGCCACCTGGGCACCACCGGATTTGAGCGTCTGCATCAGAGAGGCGGTTTCGGTGGTCACGTGCAGACATGCGGCCAGGCGAATGCCTTTCAGCGGCTTTTGTTTTGCAAATCGTTTGCGGATGCGGTTTAAAACCGGCATGTTCTGATTGGCCCATTCAATTCGCAGGGCGCCGTCTTTGGCAAGCTTGATATCCTTAACGTCATAGTTCATCAGCAATAATTCTCCTTCTTCAGGTGTCTTGTCGGGTTCAGGGTTTTCGCTTCATATCAGTGGGATAATGTTGGCTGTTAAATAAGCAATGGAATAATGGAATTGTGGAAGAATGGAATGTTGGGTATTTAATGAGGATGATGTCTTATTCCTGTCTTATGACCAGCATCAGGAAAATAGGTGATCTATTTACGCCAAACTCAATATTCCAGTATTCCATTATTCCAATGCCCCATGAAATTTAATTGCCACAGAACCAAATATCTTTAGAGTGACCATGAGGCCAAGGCTTTCAGTATTCGTATCAAAGTCCTGCCTTTTCTTTTATCACTTCAGCCATATCGGTATTTTCCCATGAAAACTCCGGATCGTTGCGGCCAAAATGACCGTAAGCGGCTGTTTTGCGGTAAATCGGGCGCAGCAAATCCAGATGTTCGATAATGGCCGCCGGTCGTAAATCAAACACATCAGAGACAATCTCCTCGACCCTCGATTTAGGGATCACACCGGTGCCCATCAGGTCAACCATGACAGATACGGGCTCAGCCACACCGATAGCATAAGCCACCTGGATTTCACATTTCTTTGCCAGCCCTGCGGCAACAATATTTTTGGCAATATGACGCCCCATGTAGGAGGCACTGCGATCCACCTTGGATGGATCTTTGCCCGAAAAGCAGCCGCCGCCGTGACTGCCCTGACCACCGTAGGTATCCACAATGATCTTGCGGCCTGTTAAGCCACAATCTCCCATGGGACCCCCGATCACAAAGCGTCCGGTGGGATTGATGAAGTAGCGCGTATCGCCGTCGGTCATTTCGCGCGGGATGACCTTCTTGATGACCTCCTCGATGATGGCCTCTCTCAGATCGTCATAGGTGACATCCGGTTTGTGCTGGGCGGATACCACCACCGTATCCACCCGTTTGGGCGTGCCGTTTTCATATTCAATCGTGACCTGGGATTTTCCGTCAGGTCTTAGAAAATCCAGTGCCCCATTCTTGCGGACCTTGGCCAGCCGGCTGCACAGCTTGTGCGCATAGGAGATCGGCATCGGCATCAGTTCCGGTGTTTCATCGGTGGCGTATCCGAACATCAATCCCTGATCCCCGGCACCCTGCTCTTTGTAGAGGCCCGATCCGGCATTGACGCCCTGGGCAATATCCGGTGATTGACGGTCAATGCTCGTAATCACCGAGCAGGTCTGGCAGTCAAACCCCATTTGAGACGAGCAATACCCGATATCCCGGATGGTATCCCTTACGATCTGGGGCATATCGACATAACACTCGGTGGTGATTTCACCGGATATAAAAGCCAGTCCTGTCGTAACAAGGGTTTCGCAGGCGACCCGACAATTTTTATCCTGAGCCATAATCGCATCCAGGACGGAGTCGGATATGGCATCGGCGACCTTATCCGGATGGCCTTCCGTCACGGATTCAGACGTAAATAAATATTTATCCATATGGATCTCCTCAATAGGATTTTAAAACTTCGATTGAAATATAAAATTTTAGTTTACCTGAAAAGCAATAATTAAGCAAAATAAAAGTTGCTGAAGCTTTGGGTTCCTAAATCAATTGTCAGGATAAGTCAAGTAGGGGGGATAAAAGCTTCTTTTGATCGCCAGCAGCATTCAAAACATTACCCATAATCCGGGATTTTGAAATAATCGCCTTTGTTTGTTCGATTCGACCTTGACACGAATCCCATTAAACGGTATTAAACTTTATACATTCAGAATGTTATATTCTCATCTCAAACTTGAAGCTACGGGAAAATCTGTTTCACTCCAGCATCTACAGCTAAGGACGGTTAGAATCGGAGCAAAACCGACCTCTGAGCACACCTAACGCACTTCTTCTTCTGATAAATCGATCTCTTGTCCCTTTTCACGTGACCGCTAAAAAGGAACTTGCAAATTTACCGCATTGTCGTTTGCATCAATCTAAAACGAACCTGTCCGGCACTGTTATAATAGGCATCGCCTATTGACGATATTAGATCGCTTGTGACTGCAGGCAATACATCTATCCATTTACTGAGCGAGAGCAAATAAGTTTTCATTAATGCTAAGCAATAGAAAGGAGGGATGTCTTATGAGGATAAACCGACGGGAGTTCATCCAGATCTCTGGGGCAGCCGCCGCCGGCCTGGCGTTAAGCAGTTGCGCCGGAAAGGGGGGTATGTTTGCGCCGGCAAGAGAGCAGGCCAAAGCGCTCCAGATTCAGGATGCCAAGGAAACCACCACCATTTGTCCTTACTGTGCGGTGGGCTGCGGTGCCATTGTGCATACCGCCAAAACCGGTAAAAAGCGCGCCATCAATGTCGAAGGCGATCCGGGCCATGTGATCAACCGCGGCACCCTGTGTTCCAAAGGAGCGGCCTTGCGACAGCTGGCAGAAAACGACCAGCGAATCACTCAGCCGATGTACCGCGCTCCCTATTCGAAAGAATGGAAAAAGGTGGACTGGGATTGGGCCCTGACAAAAATCGCCCAAAAAGTAAAGGCCACGCGCGATGCCTCTTTTGAAGCCCGCAATGCCAAGGGCCAGGTGGTCAACCGCACCATGGGGATTGCCTCGGTGGGCTCGGCCGCCCTGGACAATGAGGAGTGCTGGACGTATCAGGCCCTGATGCGTTCGATCGGGCTGGTTTATATCGAGCATCAGGCCCGTATCTGACATAGCGCCACTGTTGCGGCTCTGGCAGAGTCGTTCGGACGCGGCGCGATGACCAATCACTGGATTGATATCAAAAACAGTGATTGCATTATGATCATGGGCAGCAATGCTGCCGAAAACCATCCCATTTCCTTTAAGTATGTCACCGAGGCCCAGCAAAACGGTGCCAAACTCATCAGCGTTGATCCGCGTTTTACGCGCACCTCGGCCCGCGCGGACCTTTATGCGCCCATGCGTTCGGGAACCGATATTGCCATCCTCGGGGGCATGATCAAGTACATCATCGACAACAATCTTTACAACAAGGAATATGTGGCGGCCTATACGAATGCATCGTTTATTGTGGGTACAGACTATTATTTTGCAGACGGTCTGTTTGCCGGCTACAATCAACAGAACAAAACATATGATAAGCGCAAGTGGGCCTTTGAGATGGATGCCAACGGGGTTCCCAAGAAAGATCGCACTTTGGAACATCCGCGCTGTGTGTTTCAGATTTTAAAGAAACATTTCAGCCGCTACAATGTTGACCTGGTCTCCAAAATCAGCGGCACCCCCAGAGCCGATCTGTTAGAAATCTACAAAATCTATGGTGCCACCGGTGCCAGAGGCAGAGCCGGCACCATCATGTACGCCATGGGCTGGACCCAGCACACCGTGGGCACCCAGAACATCCGCACGATGGCCATTATCCAGCTGTTGTTGGGCAACATGGGCGTTTCCGGTGGGGGTGTCAATGCCCTGCGCGGGGAATCCAACGTACAGGGATCCACCGACCATTGTCTGCTGTGGCACATCTGGCCAGGCTATTTGAAAACCCCACGGGCCTCCAACTTTTCGCTGGCGGCCTACAACCAGAAATGGACGCCCAAGAGCAATGATCCGCTATCGGCCAACTGGTGGCAAAATTATCCCAAATATTCCATCAGTCTGCTCAAATCGTTTTTTGGCGACAATGCCGTTGCCAAAAACGATTATGGCTATGAATGGCTGCCCAAAGTCGACGACGGCAAACATTATTCCTGGTTGGATTTGTTCGATGAAATGTACCGGGGCAAATTCAAAGGCTTTTTTGCCTGGGGTCAGAACCCGGCCTGCAGCGGGGCGCATGCCGGCAAAACCCGTGAGGCTTTAAAAAATCTGGACTGGATGGTTAATGTCAACATCTTTGACAACGAGACCGGATCTTTCTGGCGCGGTCCGGGCATGGACCCGACCCAGATCAAAACCGAGGTGTTTTTCCTGCCGGCTGCGGTCTCATTTGAAAAAGAAGGCAGTATCACCAACAGCGGCCGCTGGAGTCAGTGGCGCTACGAGGGCCCCAAACCGTTGGGCAAAAGCCGAACCGACGGCCAGATCATACTGGAGCTGGGGAATAAAATTAAAGACCAGTACAAAGATGGCGGAGTTTTCCCCGAACCGATCCGCAACCTCAAATGGGACTATCTGTCCAAAGGAAAGTACGATCCCCATGCGGTGGCCAAGGAAATTAACGGCTATTTTCTCACGGATGTGACCATTAAAGGCAAAGCCTTTAAAAAGGGCACCCTGGTGCCCAGCTTTGCCTATCTGCAAGCCGACGGCTCGACCTCATCGGGCAACTGGCTATACTGCAACAGCTACACCGAAAAGGGCAATATGGCAACGCGGCGCAGCATGAAAGATGCCTCCAACAACATCGGCCTGTATCCTGAATTTGCCTGGTGCTGGCCGGTTAACCGCCGTATCATTTACAACCGCGCTTCAGTGGATCTGCAAGGGCAACCCTGGGATAAATCACACTGGGTCATCAAGTGGGACGGCGCCAAATGGTCGGGCGGCGATGTGCCCGATGGGGGCTGGCCGCCAATCGGTAGCTTTGATAATCCCAATCCTAAAAGCCGGCATGCCTTTATCATGCGCAAGCACGGCCACGGCCAGATATTTGGTCCGGGTCGCGCCGACGGGCCGTTGCCGGAGCACTACGAACCCATGGAATGCCCGGTGGAGAAAAACTACATGAGCGCCACTTACACCAACCCCACCGCACCTACTTATGGGACCAAGGCTGATGTCTATATGACCTGCGACCCGCGTTATCCGTATGTGGGCACCACATACCGAGTGGTCGAGCACTGGCAGAGCGGCGTGATGACCCGTCATCAGCCCTGGCTGCTGGAACTTCAGCCCCAGGTATTTGTGGAGATGAGCGAGGCGCTGGCAACGCTTAAGGGCATCAAGAACGGTGAACGGGTACTGGCTACTTCAGCGCGAGGCAAACTGGAATGCACTGCAATTGTCACCAAACGCATGCAGCCGCTTAAGGTAGCCGGGACGACCATTCATCAGGTGGGCTTCCCATGGTGTTATGGCTGGCAAACGCCGGCCAGCGGCAAAGAAGAAAGCGCCAACCTACTGACACCTTCCACCGGTGATCCCAACACGCGCATACCGGAAACCAAAGCCTTTATGGTCAACATACAGAAGATATAGAAGGAGGTGATCGCATGAGTAAGTCATTTTTTATTGATACCACACTTTGTACGGCCTGCAGAGGCTGTCAGGTGGCCTGCAAGCAGTGGCACGATCTGCCTGCAGAAACAACCGAAAACCGCGGGACTTACCAGAATCCGGCCGATCTCTCCTTCGATACTTACAAACTGGTAAGAATGCGGGAGACGGTCATCGACGGGCGATTCAGATGGCTGTTTTTTCCGGACCAGTGCCGCCATTGTCTGGAAGCGCCCTGCCTGGAGACCGCCGGAGACCCAGCCGCCATCTTTTATGATGAGCCCTCCGGGGCCGTTATTTACACAGCGG
Organism: Desulfobacterales bacterium; assembly: GCA_050124655.1. Taxonomy (GTDB): domain Bacteria; phylum Desulfobacterota; class Desulfobacteria; order Desulfobacterales; family JAHEIW01; genus JAHEIW01. The sequence goes on along the minus strand of JASFEV010000009.1, from coordinate 683 downwards.
CAACTAAAAGCCTGGATGCGGCTGAAATCATCGAGTCTTGCCCGTACAACATCCCGCGCAAGGCTTCCGATGGCACCCTGGCCAAATGCGACATGTGCTATGATCGGGTTGCCGCCGGAATGTTGCCGGCCTGTGTCAAGACCTGCCCGACAGGTGCCATGAACTTCGGGGAACGTGCCGAAATGTTGGATCTGGCTAAAAAGCGATTGACGGTGGTTAAAAGAACGCATCGTAACGCCATGTTGTTGGATCCGGACGACATTCGAGTCATTTTTATGGTGGCTTATGAGCCCAACCTCTATCATGAGCACGCAGTGGCTTCACACTCGGGTTTCGGCATTTCACGGCAGGTGGCATTGAGGCGTATGTTGCGGCCATTAAAAAATTGGGTCTCATTCCGAGCTTAAATTAGCTCAAGCTGTAACACGAAAGAAAGGGGAGACGGTTTTAACCGCCTCCCCTTTTTAAATAATAAATGCTATGGTAGGCTTATATTATGTCTTATTTTTTTATGGTTTCAGTATCTGGCTGCTGGCTACTGGTCCCTGGCTCCTGGATACAAGCTTTGATTCCCTGCTTCAGCCAGAAGCCAGAAGCCAGAAGCTGAAGAAGGTGAAACCTGACAAAAGGAGAATCCATGACAGCTAATCTGGCCATCACACCCCAACAGATTAAGCAGGCGG
>JASFEV010000008.1:0-34669 GCA_050124655.1 Desulfobacterales bacterium | reverse complement strand
GCGCGATTCCGGCATCCGTTTCCCCAGTGAAAAAGCATTAGCGCTCTTTAAAAAGCACGGATTCAAAGTGGATAACGCCATGGTGCATTTTAAAGAACAGGACATCCAGAGCGCACTGGAGACGGCGCCGGCGGCATTTACCATCGAAGCCCGCAATCCCTCTCGCAACATCCGGATCGGCGAGAGCAACTATGTGATGGCGCCCGGCTATGGACCGCCTTTTATCATCGAGCCGTCCGGCCAAAAACGCAATGCCACCCTGGCCGATGTCGAAACGTTTTGCAAGCTGGTTCATACCTCAAAATATATCGACTTTAACAGTGCCATCGTGGTGCAACCCAGTGATGTGCCCAGCGAAACGGCCCATTTGGATTTGCTGCTGGCAACCCTGACGCTGACCGACAAACCCATCATGGGCAGCTCTGCCTCTGAGGTGGCCGCCCGGGACTCGCTGAAACTGGCGCAAATGCTCTGGGGGGAGCTGGACAAACCGGTCATGATTTCCCTGATCGATTCCCTGTCCCCCCTGCAGTATGCGCCTGAAAGCATTGAGGCCTTGATGGTGTATGCTGCCGCCGGGCAGCCGCTGATCGTTCATTCGGCCTGCACCCTGGGGTCCACCGGCCCCATTACGATTGCAGGCTCTCTGGTGATCTCCAATGCCACCACCCTGGCGGGCATCTGCCTGGCACAGCTGATTCGTCCCGGAACACCGCTGGTGTATGGTTTGGGTGGCAGCCCCATGGATATGCGCACCGGTGGGTACGTCAATGCCACCCCTGAAGATGCCAAGCATGTGGCCATCGTCACGGCCCTGGGGCAATATTACAACCTGCCCTGCCGCAGCCACGGAACGCTGACCGATTCATTTTGCCTCGACTACCAGGCCGGTATGGAGTCGGCGGTGATGCTGGCTACGGCAGCGCTGAGCGGTGTTAATTTGAGCCTGCACGCCTGCGGTACTTACGGCTCTATGCTTGCCATGAGTTTTGAAAAATTCATTGCAGACGAGGATTTGTGCGGGGCGGTCAAAAAATTGATCGCACCGGTGGAGTTTAGTCAGGCGGCTTTTGCGATGGATCTGATTAAGCAGCTGGGAACATCCGGCAACTATCTAATGCAAGACCATACCGTCGATCGCTGCCGGACTGAATTTTTTGTGCCGGATTTGAGTGACCGCAGCAACCATGAAGGCTGGCTCAGACTGGAACCGCAGGATATCACCGCACGGGCGGGCAACCTTCTGACCAAGCGGCTGGCAGAATATGAAAAACCACAGATGGATTCGAAACTGGAGCAAAAGCTGATTCGATACGTTGATAATCGCAAGCGCAACCCGGGATAGCGGTCTCGGGATAGAATGAACGTCACTCATTCATGTTTAACTCGCAAAATACACGATAGGCAGCGCCTTTCCAATACCCAATCAGCAACAGCTTGTCATGATCCGCATGGCTTATTCTTAGAAAATAATTGACATGATCATGGGCTTCCATTTCAGGATTGAGCAGGATGCGCGCATGATCGTTTTTCCACTTTATTTCATGATCTGAGCCATAAAACCAGGGCATTCGCATCCTGGCGGCTTTGACATCCAATCCCTTGTAAGGATTCTTTTCAGCAAAAAATGAAAACTCGCCGCCAAAGTGGCGTTTGCCGTCTACTTTGTCGATCAGAACGACACCATGATGCGGGTAAAAAGGGTCTCGATTATCGGCTTCATGAAAACAGATTCCACTATAAACACCGGAGCCAGGTGTAGCGGTAAGGCCGGCACTTTCACAAAATTTGTACCAAATTTTAAGAGCAGGTGTCTGGCAATATTGGCCTTCTTGCCCGCAGGCATTTGGAAAACAGCGTTCCTGATCGGAGGTCGAAGCACCCAGACAACACATCATCAAAAGGAGGCCCAAATATTTGATTGACTTTGATGTCGTCATTGAACTGGCCTTATTTATTGATGCCTCACTTGGCCCTCATTTTCGCCAGTTTTTGCTCCACAAACTTTTTCTGGTTTTGAGCGCCCACGCAGGTCAACAGATGGCTGGCTTCAAGCTCCAGGGTTTGCTCGAAACTGGCGTGCAATCCCTGATCAATGGCAATGCGGGAAAGTTTAAGGGATAGCGGGGATTTTTCTGCGATTCTGTGGGCCATTGCCAATGTTTCATCCAGAAGGCTTTCAGCCGGAACGACCTTATTTGCCAATCCGATTCCCAGGGCCTCCTGTGCACCAATAAAATCTCCGGTAAAAACCAGTTCCTTGGCTTTACCAAGCCCGACGATTTGCGCCAACAGTTTTGTTCCGGCGGTTGTGATGGTCAGTCCGACTTCGGTCTCCGGAAATCCAAATTGGGCATCTTCCGCTGCTATCCGGATGTCACAGCTCATGGCGAATTCACACCCGCCGCCCAGTGCGTACCCCCGGACTGCTGCTATTAGCGGTTTTCCCAAATCCATAACCACGCGCTGCACTTCCTGCAGCCCTGCTGTCTCTTCGATCCAGTCCTTAAAACTTTTACCGGCGGAGGTTTCTTTCAGATCCTCCCCGGCACAAAAAGCCTTTCCGGCACCCGTTAAAATGACCGCGCAGACGTCTTCATCCTGCCTGGCCGTCTTCAGTTGCGCGATGAGGCCGTTTATCAGATCCCGGGTGATGGCATTCAGCCGCTGCGGCCGGTTAAGAGTGATGATTGCAACGTTTTGTTTTTTTTCATAAAGGACTGTTTGATTGGTCATGCATCCTCCATATCTGAGGTTCAAGGGTTCTGGTCATTGGCTACTGGCTGCTGGCTACTTGGCGCCCTTTGCGGGCGGGGATAAACCCCGCCCCTACTTCTGTTCGCTGTCAGTCGTCCTCTATCCTCTGTCCTCTGACATCTGTCTTCTGTTGTCTGTCATTTGAATTTTTAAACCCAGCTGCGTGCATCCTGCGCAGCTCATGCTTTAAGATCTTGCCGGTTTTGGTCATCGGCATCTCTGAAACAAACGTCACTTCCCGGGGGTAGGCATGGGCCTCGAGCCGCTTTTTCACATGTTCTTGAATGCTCTCTTCGAGCGCTTTATCGGGTGTGACGCCCGCTTTGGGTAAAATAAACGCTTTGACAATTTCCCCTCTGAGCGGGTCAGGGACGCCGATAACGCCGACCAAGGCAACTGCGCGATGTTTCATCAGACACGCTTCCACTTCACCCGGTCCGATCCTGAAACCACCGCTTTCGATGATATCGTCTTGTCTGCCGCTGAACCAAAAATGACCGTTTTCATCTTTGCGGCCATAATCGCCCGTGCGCAACCATGTGCCGGTGAACTTTGCTTTTGTGGCCTGCGGATTTTTCCAATATTCTAAAAACATCACCGGATCGGGACCTTTGACCGCGATCTCACCCAGATCGCCACTCGTTGCCACCCGACCGTCTTTATCGATGATCTCAACAATGTGCCCGGGAACAGCCTTGCCGATGGACCCCGGAACCGTTTTCATGACTTCCGAACAAAAACCTACCACCAGGTCACATTCAGTCTGCCCGTATTGTTCATTGATTTCAACCCCGAGCTGCTCCCGTGTCCAATCACTGAGGGCTTCTCCCAAGGTCTCTCCTCCGGCCGTTATCGATCTTAACTGAAGATCGTAGCGTTCCCGTGGACGCCTGACGGCATGCATCATCATGCGCAACACGGTGGGGACAGCCATGAGATTTCTAACCCCGTATTCGGCCATCATGTAGAACGCTTTTTCAGGGTCAAATTTGCGCGGCCGGTACGCCAGCACGGGATAGCCGTGATGAAGGGTCGGAAATAATGCATCATACGAGCCGCCGATATAGGCCCAGTCCAGCGGCGTCCACAACAGATCGCCTCGGCGGGGGAACAAATTGTGGTAGAATTCAAACCCCGGAAGAATTCCCAGCAATAACCGGTGGCCGTGTAGGGTGCCCTTGGGTTGACCGGTGGTACCCGAGGTGTAGATAATCAGCGCCGGGTCATCCGGTTTTGTTTTCGCCGGCGAGAACTGACGACGGCCTTTTGCGACACATTTCCAAAAATCCAGGACACCTACCTGTTGGCCGGCATCGACAACGATAATTAGTTTGAGGCCGGGGAGACGTTCCTTGATCTCGAAAATCTTTGACATGTTCTCTTTATCGGTAACCACCGCCCGGGCCCCGCTGTCCTGCAGTCGGAACTCCAAGGCATCCGGACCAAAAAGGGTGAGAAGCTGCACAGCAATGGCACCCAGCTTGTAAATGGCGATGTGTGAAATTAAGGTTTCAGGGCGCTGCGAAAGCAAAATGCCGATTCGGTCGCCGCGTTTGATGGCATTGGCTTTTAAGGCATTGGCGAGCTGGTTTGACGTGTCTCTTAAATCCCGGAAGGTGTACTGTTGATCCCTTTCGTGAGGGTCGACATAGATCAGCGCCAAGCGCGTTGGATCGTCGGCCCACTTATCGCAGACATCCACACCGATGTTGTAATATTGAGGGATCTCCCACTTGAAATTACGGCATAGTTCCGCATAGGTTGCACCCCTGAGCATATCTAAATCTCTCTACTCGATATCCGGTATGATGACAAAATTTCCGATGTGTTTTTTGGCCAGAAACGCTTCTTGCGCATTTTTAATGTCGTTGATTGAAAATTCTCCGGCCAGTAGAGGACGAATTTCACTATTTTCAATGTAGCCAATGAGATTTTCAAATATCCCCACCGGCATCACAGTAGCACCATGCATTTCAAGATCTTTTAAGTACAGGGTGCGCAAATCCAGCTCAACAATAGGTCCGGCAATCGCCCCTGAAGTCACATAACGCCCGCCCCGGCACAACAGATCTAACCAGATCGAAAAACCCTCGCCCCCGACAATATCGGCGACGACATCGACCTCGCCGCCCGGTATAATATCACCTATCTGATATGCAAGGTCTTTTTGATTTCTAGCGACAACTTCATCGGCTCCCAATTCTCGGATGTCATCCATTTTGGCCTGGCTGGTAATCGCCAGTACCCAGGCTCCTCTTCTTTTGGCCAACTGAACCAGGGCCGATCCCACTCCGCCGGAAGCGCCCGGGATAACGATCTTCTCACCGGCACCGAGCCTGACACGATGCAGCATGTGCTCTGCGGTCGAATAAGAGCAGGGAAAGGTGGCCAGTTCAGCATCCGTCAAATTGGATTTGATCAGGAATGCATTTTCAGCAGGCAAGGCTGTATACTGCGCAAAGCCGCCATCGCGCTCGCTACCGACGTAACCAGCCAGATTCCGATTTCCAGGATCGGATGGATCGCGCAGCCAGGGGTCAATCAGAACGCGTTCTCCAATGCGTTCTGCAGAAACACCATCACCCACCGCCACAATACGACCGGCAATATCGGCACCTTGTATGCGCGGAAAAACAAAAGCAGCGCCGCCCCAGGTGGTGTCTTCTTCCGATAACCGGTCCAGGCCCTCTATACCGCCGTTTGAAGTGGTGCCGCTACTGACCGATTTTGAATACCATCCGATGCGGGTGTTGATATCGGTGTTGTTCACTCCGCAGGCACCCACCTCGATGAGCACTTCGTTGGCTTTGGGTGCCGGCCGCGGCATATCGTCACGCACGACAATTTTTTCTAGACCACCATGCCCTGTGAGAATCGCCGCGGTCATCGTGTCCAAAAGAACCATTTTGCTTCCTCCCTTTCCGGCAACGCCAGCTGATGGGTACGGTAATATTTATTTTGTGGCTTTGGGTTGTAGTTGACATTGAACCACAACTTCATTTTGAGATCCGGTATTCCCCACTTCGTATGAGAGCCAGAGGACGGCTTTCAGATTTTTTTCCGGATGCGCCCATGAGGCGAATAGTTCTCTGGCGATGGAATCAGTGGATTGCTTTTCATTACCGCGATCCACCCAATTTCTCTGACAGATTTCAAAAGATGCCTGCCAGCCTCTGCCGTTAAAATAGGCATCATAAAATTCGAGCACTTCGGCTGGAGGGTAATTGGTTCGAATGGAATATCGTATAGATTTGGTTTGTTGGGAAGCATCAACAAATTTTTCAACGTTATAGCCCCCATCAAAAATCGGAATCTCAATGGTCGGATGCGGATCTATTGGTGAACTGCTCAAAATGGTAGGACTGAAATGCACGCAGACAAGTAGAATGAATGAATAGATGTATTTGGATTTTATTTTCATGCGCTTCAATATCTTAGGTATTTCACTTTTAACATAACCATCAATTAGAAGGTTTCCAGGATATTAGAAGAACACGATTAAATTGTCTAAGACTCCCGACCCACGCCCAGCTCCTGACGAACGAAACGAATACTTTCGACAACGGCCTCATACTCGCGACGCCGGGCCTCCTCAGGGCCGTCGTTGCCGGGGTCGAACTCCACTTCAATATTAAGGCGTTGCATATCGGGATTGGCTTTGATGATTTGATACGCCTCGCGCATGGGGACATCACCCGTACCGGTGGCAACGCCGGTGATGCGGCAGCCGTACTGGTCAAAAACGATGCGATGGTCGGAAAAATGATTGGTGAAGGCTACCGGCGCCAGCTTGCGGATAGCGGTCAGCGGATCTTCACCCACCATTAACGAATTGTTGGTGTCGACGCAGGCCCCTACATAAGGATGGTTGACGCGGTGGATAATCCAGAGCACTTCATCACTGAACGCTTCGGTGTGATTTTCCAGACAGAGCCTGACACCGGCGTTCTGGGCGACAGGCGCGGCGGCTTCAGCCTTGCGCGCTACTTCTTCCAGCTGGGGGATCACCGCCGGATGAAAGGCCGAACCGCAAACCGGGTGAGGCCTGTTGACGTCCATGCTGATTTTGCCGATGTCCGAACCCAGCGCTTCAGCGATGGCAATACCCTCCTCCATGGTGTTGGTCAGACGGTCATCGTATTCAGATGCATCCAGCGAAAAGTTGTACTCCAGATACAGCCCTCTTTCATCCGCGGCGCGGCGAACATCGCGCAGGTGGCCTGCATCGGTCGCACCCAGATCGGCGGCCGTCAGATGCAGCCCATCGAGTCCCAGTTTTTTGGCTTCATCCATCAGACCAAAGATGTCCCAGACCGGCTCCCACTCAAGCTTGAACCCGCCCCAGTTCTGCCCCATGCCATGCAAATGCAAACTGTACGTGTGTAATCCCAAGAGCATAACAAGCCCTCCTAACTGAAAGGTCAAGATCTCTTTTATCGCGGAATGTTTATGTAATTGATTTTTGAAAAACCAAAAGTTAACTCAAAAATAGTAGATCGCGCTCAAGGGCAAGGCGTCGATTCGGTTTAAAAGCGGAGCGTACACGTAGTACGTGAGTATTTTAAACCGAATCGCAACGCAGCCATTGAGCGTGAGATGCTGTTTTTGAGTTAGCTTTTAGTGGCTCATGAGGGTCTTGCCTTTTATACCCAGCCCCTCTTTGAAGCGCGTCGGCCGCAACGGATTATCCTTGGGATCCAATTTGCCGGTGACGAGCTCGCTGATGCGCCTGCCCGCCTCCGGTGAGAGCATCACGCCGGCCCAATAACCGCAGTTGACGTAAAAGCCGGGCACTTCCGGGAACGATCCGATCAGCGGCTGGTCATCGGGTGTATACATGTAGTACCCGGCGGAGGTGTTGATATCGGGTTGTTTGACGGTTTTTTCAATTTCTTCGAAAAACGGTGTCAGGCGCTTGACCTTATCAAGGGTTATGGCCGGAAAGTCCCAATCGGTGTGCACTTTCTCGGAGGGCTCGCTGACCGGCTCGTCCGAATCCACCCAGCCGAGAATCACACCTCCCGGTTCAGGGCGCCAGTATGAATTGTTGTTGACATCAATTGTAAACGGTGCATTTTCAGGAATGGGCACAGACGTCTGGATATACACCTTTTGGCGACGAACCGGCTCCAGCGGCAAATCCAGGTCGACCATGCGCCCCACCACAGCAGCGAATGGCCCGGCGGCGTTTACCACGGTGCGGGTTTGCAGGATTCCCCGATTCGTTTCCACCCCGCAAACGCCTTTTTCATCCATTTGGATCCCGGTGGTCTTGGTGTTGATGAAAAACCGGGCTTCACACCCTTTGGCAAATCCCTGGGTGGTTTCATGGCACGACAGCCACCCGTCCCGTTGTCGGAACGTTGCGGCGAGTACCGAAGGAGAAACAAAGGGAAATCGGGCCATGATCGCATCACGTCCCAGAAATTCAGAATCGGCAACACCCAATTTGTGTTGCTGTTCCACATTCTCCTTAAGATCGTCAACCGTTTGCGAGTCATCGGTCATAAAAAGATATCCCTGTTGTTTGATGGAAATACTGTACCCCGGCAGGCCGATGACCTCATCAAAATGCTCAAACATGTCGATACTCGGTATCGCCAAAGCTGCCATGGCCGGCTCCGCGAATTGGGCCCGAAAGCATTCCGCCGATGCCGGTGTGGTCAAGGTGGACAGACCGTCGCGCATCTCCACAACGACGACATCCCAACCGGCCCGGGAAAGCCAGAAAGCCGTGGCCGTGCCGACAATGCCACCCCCGATCACCACGGCATCGGTTTTACCAAAATCGTTGTCGCCTGGTGTGAAGATCTTTCCCATGTCTTCCTCCTTTTTAAAAGGTTCAGCGTTTCATTTCTTCTGCTGCTGGCTACTTGCCTCTGGCTACTGGCAAGAGCCAATGATCAATTACTGACACCCAGCTGCCAGAAGCCAGAAGCCAAAGATTTAACCTTTGAACCCTGAACCTCTGAACCTTTGAACCCTTTACTCGAAAAGTCCTTGTGCCTCGAAATCCTCTACGACATCCTGAAGGCCGACGCTGAGCAGAGTCTGTTTTGTTGGAACGCCGTTCTCGTTCCACCCTCTGGCAGTGTAGTACCAGCTCAGCAAGTGATGAATATCGTCTTTGGATATGAAATGCCCCTGGTTGGGCCCATCCGCAATGGGATCTTCGGTTAGCCGCGCCGGGGGCATGTCGAGATGTCGGCCGAAACCGTCTATCTCACGTACCGAAAAAGCCCGCGTCAGATGCCAGATGCGTTCGGAAATCTTCAATAAATCCGCCCATGTTTTCGTCACACCGGTGATCAGCGAATACAATTCAGCGTAATGTTCCTCCTCGAAGCCCAGCTCCATCATTTGCAGTCGACAGTTTCCCAAGACGTCGAACAGAGACCGCTTGTGCTGGGAGGCGATGACATACTCGGCGCTGCGCTCACTGACAACCGCCTTGGGCTGCGCTTCTATCTCCGTCTCGGAGGCAATCAGATCGTGCACGTTGGTCCAGGCACCGGCGATATCATGGCCCAGGACCCAGGCCCGGTTGTGATGGGCGCCCACATCGGCAGTCAAATAGGCCAGCATCATCGAGGGCGCATTGCGACATTCATAGCCCGACCACTCCAAACCTTTGACCTGGATGGCAAATCGTTCCGAGCCGCCGCCCGTCTTTTCGGCGGCACGCTTGACGCCTTCAGCCAGCAGGTCGCCGATTCCTTCTCGCTTCGCAATTACATTTAAAAGGTAAACGATCGAATCCAGATCCGAAAAATCGATGTTGCGACCGATGTCGTCACGGCTTAAGATTCCTTTCTGAAAACATTCGATGGCCCAACCCAACACGACCCCGGCAGAAATGGTATCGATACCCAGTTCATCGCACACATAATTGGCATAGGCCACTTCTTCGATGGTCTTTAGAACGCAATTGCCACCGAACAACGCAATGGTTTCAAATTCAGGCCCTTCCACATAGGCCGACCCCGCGGAAGTCTTGGTGCGCCCGTACTTCCCGCAGGGCGTGGGACAACCAAAGCACCCCTTGTCGGTAATTTTAATACGGTCGAGGATGGCTTTACCGTTTATATTCTTGTAATGCCCGGCATGAGAGGTCTGGAAATTGCGGGTGGGAAAGACGCCGACTTCATTCGTCCAGTTGGTTATCCCGGCGGTTCCCTCCGGTGTCCAGCCCTCAAAACCGGGCTTGGCCATCACCTTTTGATAGGCTTCTTTGCCTTTGGCATACGCCTTTTGCAGGTCGGCCACCGATATGCTTTGGGTTCCTCGTACCGCGATGGCCTTTAAATTCTTGCTTCCCATTACCGCCCCCACGCCGGTCCTGCCGGCCTGGCGTCCGAAATCATGGGAAATGCAGGCGTAGCGCACCCGGTTTTCTCCGGCCGGCCCGATGGTCATTACCTGAAAATCATCTCCCAGCTGATCTTTAAAATTTTTCTCCGCTGTCATCGAGCCCTGCCCCCAGTATTCAGCCGCCGGACGAATCTCAACCGTATCATCATCGATGAACAAATAACTGGGGTCGTCCGCCCGGCCGGTGATGACCAGCACATCATAACCGGCATATTTCAGGTGCGGCCCAAAATGCCCGCCCATGTTGCTGTCGGCATAGCCGCCGGTGGCCGGAGATTTGGTGCCGAAATGGGTCTTGCCGCTGGCCGGCAGAAAGTGCCCGGTCAGCGGTCCGGTGGCCACAATCAGCATGTTTTCCGGATCATATGGTCCAATGCCCCGGGGGATCTCATCATACAGCATCTTGGCCACAAAGCCTCTGCCGCCGATGAAATTTTTTACCAGCGAGTCGGGCAGCGGCTCCCGCCGGACCGTCTCATGACTTAAATCAACGCGCAATATCGTATCCGCATATCCAAACATTTTAGGCCACCTCACTTTCTTGCGCTTCGACCCATACAATTGCATTGCGCGGGCAGGTGCGAGCGCATTCCCCGCATAGATTGCATTTTACGGGGATATCGGAATTTTTTTGGGCAAACATCACATCATGCGGACAGACTTCGACACAGATCATACACCCCGTGCACGCATCCGGATCCACGATAAAGGCGTCTTCTTGAAGCTGAATGGCGTCCTCCGGGCAGTTGTCGGCACACACACCGCACTGGTCGCAGAGGTGAATGTGGTAATCACCCGGAGCGGGAAAGCGGGCTTCAATGCGCAGCAATGATCTGGATGGATTGACTTCTTCAAAATTTTCTATGGCACAGGCCAACAGGCATGTGCTGCAGCCGGAACAATTTTTATGGTTGGCTTTTAGTTCCACGATTTTAAATTCCTTGGTGTTTGGTGTTTGGTGTTTTGTTTTTGGTGTTTTGTGTTTTGTGTTTAGTTGTTTCGTTTTTAGTTGTTTTGTTCGGATTCCTCGTGCCACTGCTTTTCCATGCGATCCATTTCTTTGAGAATTTTTGCTGGCAAGGGCTCGCAATTGCGATCCAACAGGTTGCGGGTTTTTTCTCGCAAGCGTTCCGCAAAACGAATTGATCCCTGCTCACGCCACTTATCATAATTGGAGCGGTCAAACAGATCGGAATACCACATCTCGCGAAAATGCCGCAGGGTATGTTCCTCCTCCAAGAAGTGCCCCCCGGGTCCAACCCGATCGATGACGTCAAGCGCCAGAGTCTCAGCATTGACCGGAATGCCGTGCATGTACTGATTCACCATGGAGAGCACTTCGTCGATCAATACCAGGTAGTGGGGTGAGATCAGCGCAGAATGATCGAGAAAACCATGATCATGAACCAGATTGGCGCCGCTGAGTGCCGCGTTCAAACAGGAGACAGTGCCTTCGACAACGGCCTGGGGGTCGTCAGGAAACTTAGCGTCGGAGCATCCGGCCGTACCAAAGAAAGGCAGATGATAATACTTCGCCATCTGGGACATGGCGGCCGTCATCAAGCTCATCTCAGGCGCACCATAGGAAAAAATGGCGGTGACCATATCCATAATCGTTGTCAGCGCACCATAGACAACCGGCGTGCCCGTTCGGACCAGCTGGGCAATGACCAGGCCGCCGAGCGATTCTGCGCTCCCCTGCACGATCGTGCCGGCAAAGGTTGCCGGGGAGGTGGCGCCGGCTTGAAGCCCGGGATATAGCACTTGCGGAATCCCTTTTTGCGCACAAAAAATAATTTTGTCCAGCGTATCATCATCATAACAAAGCGGCGATCTGGCGGAGGAGAGTGCGGCGATGGACGGTGCCTGCCGAAAGCGCTCCGCACCGCCTGAAATCAGTGCAGCCATATCATAAATAGCACGCAGGCTGTTTATTTCCTCGCAACAAAAAAACAGCGGTTTCTCACAATAGGTCAGGGCCTGCTTGGCGGCCACCCGGCTAGCGATATCGACAGGTACATCAGCGGCAAAACCGAGAATCATCGACCAGGAATAATTGGACAGGGCATTGGCAATCGTAGCCGTGACACGAAAATCTTCACTGGTAAAGGGGCGGCGGTCATCTGTATAAGGGTCCAAATACTCCATGCAATCCAGAGCGGCGCCATGCCAGCGCTTATTGTCCTCCAGCATGAGCGCGGTTTCACCGTTTCGGCGGCCCAGGGCAAAATGAGAAGGGGCGGTCTGAATCGCCTCTGCAACCATATGGGCCGGAATGCGGACCCGGTTTCCATTGACACTGGCACCCGCACCCGCCAACAGTTCCAGAGCCTTGATGTGTGTTACCTGGAAACCGGTACGCTCCAGAACCGCCAGTGTGGCCAGATGGATTTGCTCAATCTGGTCCGTACTGAGCACCTTCAAAAAGGGCTGGTTGTGCAACTCGCGACCGCTTGTTGTCATCCGGATTGAACCTCCTGTAATGATGCTACCGCATCCAGTATATCGAGTGAGGGCAGTATAAAATGATTAACGCGGCGTTGAAAAAGCTTAACATGTTCGGTGATAATTTTTACCGCTTCGAGGTCACGGCCCTGCCCAAGCAGTTCGATTAGTGCCTGGTGATCTTTTATGGAGAGCTCGGCGTGAGACTGTATATCATATGACGACACATCTTTGCTAAAACACATATAGGCCAGTCGCTGGGATTGATTCTGCAAATTGTCCAGGTATGAAAATAAAAATGAATTATCCGCGGCTTTGTAAATGAAGCGGTGAAACCGGCTGTTTAACAGGGTCACCTGCAAAAAGTTCTTTTCGAGCCAGGCTTGGCGCAGGTCGCTGTTTATACGCCGCAGATCCTTGATTTGGTCTTTTTTAATCCGCTTGGCTGCCAGCGCCACTGCCGCTCGTTCCATGATCAGCATGGTTTCAAACAGATCTTTGAGGCTGCTCAACGATATGTCCTGCACGAAAAACCCGCGCCCGTGAACCACCTCGACGAGGTTTTCAGCGTTCAAGCGAAAAAGTGCTTCCCGGATGGGCGTGCGGCCGATCGAAAGTTCTTTGGCGACCCAGTCTTCGTCAACCTGATCCCCAGGACCCAGTGTTAATGTGACAATCAGCTCTTTTATTCTTTGATAAGCAATTTCACTGAGCGGCAAAGATTTAACTTGATTTCTATTTCTGGACATAAAAATATTTCCCCCATTATTGATTGGGCACTATGAAATATTTATAATATATTGTCAATATATTTTAGTTGTCTCCTGGCATAGTCGGCAGCATTTGTGTTGATCGAGCATTTCAAAGCTTTTCAAGGCCCCCAAAATAAAAGAAATTAGAAATACTGCCGACTCAGGAGAACCTGAAAATATAGATTTGACCTTGACAGCACTGAATTGATTCTTTATGGTGGAAGCGGTTTATTTATTGGATTTCATTTATTTATTTATTTTTTCTCTTGCTTCTGGTTTAGGTAAAGGCGCCAACTTTTTGCTGTCAGAGTGCTTTTTATCTTATTTAACCGGTTTCAGTTTGTTTTTAGTTCTTCCTTAGAGTTAAACGCTTCTCAACTATTTGGAATTGTTATAAAGCTGACGAGCAAATAATAATTCACCATAATCCTAAAAAAGCGACAGAAATCCCAAATTTAGTAATGCGTTTAGTGTAACCATCATTTTCTTATCCTGTTGATATTGCAATTAATGTAATAATATCAAGTGGATTTGAATATATTGCTCACCAACTCTCAACCTAAGGATGCAACGAAAGGAGGACTAAATGGACAAAAAGGAAAAACTCCATCCGGCCATTTACGATCTTAAGGTCGATATGGACAACGGGAAACTCACACGCCGTGATTTTCTGAGATATGCCACATTGCTCGGAATGTCTGCTGTAGCGGCAAGTCAAATGGCAGGCCTAACCTGGCCTAAAAAAGCCCTTGCCGCCAAACCGGTGCGCGGCGGGGTACTCAAGATTGCCGGCCAGGTTCAAAAAATCACCCATCCGGCCCAGTTTTCATGGGTGGCCCCGTCACAGGTGGGGCGTCAAGTCGCCGAATACCTCACCTTTACCGATGGCAAAAACATCACCCATCCCTATCTGCTGAAAAACTGGGAAGTGAGCGATGATCTCAAGACCTGGACCCTGAACCTGCGCCAGGGTGTGAAGTGGAACAACGGTGATACCTTCACTGCAGATGATGTGATCTTCACATTCCAGCAGTGGATGAACAAAGACGTGGGTTCCTCCATGCTCGGCCTGGTCGGAAAATACATGGACCTCTCGGGCGTCGAAAAAGTCGATCAATACAAGGTCAGGCTTAATCTGAAGGTACCAGAAATTGCCATTCCCGAACATCTATTCCACTATCCGGCCCTGGTGTTGAATGCCAAAACCTTTGACGGCGATTTCATCAAAAACCCGGTGGGAACCGGCCCGTATACCCTTGAATCCTATCTGCCGGGTGAGCGCGCCGTGCTCAAGGCGCGTACAGACTACTGGCAAAAGGGCGCTGACGGCAAACCGCTGCCCTACATGGACGGTATGGAATTCATTGACATGGGCACTGAGATGGCCCCCCAGATTGCCGCCATCAAAGCCGGTGAAGTGGATATGGTTGACCTCGGCGATGTTGCCGGCGTGGATGTTTACCAGGCCCTGAACAAAGACCCCAACATCAACATGATACCGGTGACCAGCGCCTCTACCCGGGTGCTGCGGATGCGGGTCGACATCAAACCCTGGGATAACAATAAAGTGCGCACCGCCCTGAAGATCTGCCAGCACCACGAAAAACTGCTGTCGCTGGTTTATTTCAATGAGGGGCTCCAGGGACAGGATTTTCACGTCTATCAACTGCACCCCGAGTACTGCGAAAAACCGATACCCAAGTACGATCCCCAGCGGGCCAAACAGCTGTTAAAGGAGGCGGGCTACCCCAAAGGGATCGACATCAATCTGGCTGTCGGCACCTGGCCGGATGTCGTGCGCTATGCGGAAGTCCTCAAGCAGGATGCCGCGCCGGCCGGCTTCAGGATCAATATCCAGACCATGCCCACCAGCCAGTACTGGGAAAAATGGACCGAGGTCGACCTGGGTATCACTCCCTGGATGCACCGTCCCATCGGCACCATGGTGCTGAACCTCGCCTACGTCAACGACGATGCCGGGAAACCGGTGCCCTGGAACGAAACCCGCTGGTCCGACCCTGAGTTTTCCAAACTGCTCAAGGAAGCCAATGGACTGCTCAACGTGGATGAGCGCCGCAAGGTGTTCTGCAAGTTACAGGATATCCAGCAGCAACGCGGATCCATTGGAATCCCGTACTGGAGAAACGCCTGGTATTGTCTCAGAAAAAATGTCACCAACGTGTCGGGTGTTCCTTCGCTGTACATCACCTTCAATGATGCTTGGCTTGCATAATACAAAACCCAAATGGCTCAGGCGGTCTTCGCGATCCGCCTGAGCCTACCACAATCCACAGTCGACAATTAGAATCGGGGTGTTTTATCCTGATCCTTGATAAAAAACGACGGGGTAAATCATGGCAAAATTTATTGTTAGACGCATTCTTTTGCTGCTGCTGACCATGGTTTTGGTGTCAATGGCCGTCTTTTTGATCACCGAATCTTCACCGGGCAATGTGGCCCGCAACGTCCTGGGCGCTTTTGTCACCCCGGAACAGGAAGCCTCATTCCTGGCCCAGGTGGGCCTGGATAAACCCGTTTATGTCCGATATTGGTACTGGCTCTTCGGCAGCGACTGGTCCGCCGCCCGCAAGGTGGGAATGCCGCTGAAGCGCATCATCACGGAGGATGGTTTCCAGGAGTGGTGGGCGGTGCGCGATGATGGCGCCCTGGTGCGCTGGAAACTCGACGGAGAAGATCTGTACGCCGTTGTCCGTCTGGAATCCGTGGGTGTCGAAACCCGCTATAAAAACAACGAAAAATGGGAAACCGACGCAGAGGGCAAAAGCGAGTTCTGGGGCGTGGACGATGCCAACCATGTGGTGCGCTGGGAAAAAGGGACGGACAAAGAGGTCTGGACCTTTATTATCGGCACCGGGTGGAAGAAGAGCTCCGGCGGCGCCATCGAATACATTCCCCTGAAAAAAGGATTTATCCGCGGGGATCCCGGTGAATCTTTTCGCACAGGCCGGCCGGTTTCCGACAGCATCTGGACTCGTTTGCGCAATTCGTTGTTTTTGGCCGGAACGGCTTTTATCATCGTCATGCCCCTGGCACTTTTTCTCGGCATTCTGGCAGGGTTGAAAGAGGGCAGTTTGCGGGATCGGGCGCTGTCAATCGGCGGCATGATGTTTTCGGTGACGCCGGAGTTTGCCACCGGTATTTTTCTGATCCTTATCGTCGCCGTCTGGCTGGGCTGGCTACCGGGCGCCACGGTCATCGGTGAAAAGGCGCCCTGGGAACGGCTGGATATGGTTATCCTGCCCGTACTGACCCTAACGCTGATCGAATTGGGTTACATCCTGCGCATCACGCGCGCCAGCATGGTGGAAGTCATGAAGTCACCCTATATCCGTACCGCCTATCTCAAAGGATTACCCTACTGGCGCATCGTGTTCAAGCATGCCTTGCGAAACGCTTTGATGGCGCCGATTACGGTCATCATGCTGCACGTCAACTGGCTGATGGGCGGCATCGTGATTGTCGAGGTGGTCTTCGGCTATCCCGGTCTGGGCAAGTACCTGCTGGACTCCGCCATGTTTAAGGACATCAACGCCCTGGAAGCCGGAGCCATGATTCTGGTGTCGGTGGCCGTACTGACGCAACTGTTCGCCGATATAATTTATACGTTTTTAAATCCGCGCATCCGGTATGGCTAACCCGGATAGGCCGGGTTTTAAGTTAATTGTTATCAGTTACTTGTTATCAGATGTTGGGGCATTCAGCATTCGTCACTTGAATCGATTTCCCGATAACTTTTAACGAATAACACATAACCGATCGATTAGACGGAGAAATCATGGCAACAGCGGAAGAAGCGACTGCTCCTATTGAGGTTAAAGAGGCAGAGCTTGACAAAGCAAAGCATAAGATCGAAGAAAAAAAGCCCGGCATCTTCAGACGAATGTGGGCCGGGCTTTCCATTGTTTTCGCATCCAAAATAGCTGTGGTTGGGCTCGCCATTGTCATGTTCTGGGTTATTGTGGCGATTTTTGCCCCGCTATTCACCCCTTACGGCCCGCTGGAGCAGGATTGGAAAGCGCCGAATCAGGGACCATCAGCATCCCACATTCTGGGAACCGATGAGCTGGGACGCGATCTGTGGTCGCGGCTGATTTATGGTGCCCGCGTGGTTCTGGTGCTGATGCCCATAACGGAAAATTTCTGGATACCCGGAGGAACCGCGATCTGGGGGGTGATTGTGGCGCTGATTGTGGGTGCGACCCTCGGGTTGATTGGCGGGTATTACGGCGGATGGATCGATGAAATCATCATGCGCCTTTTGGATGCCATGATGGCAGTGCCCATTATATTGCTGTATATGATCATCATGGCCGCCTTAGGCGCTTCGGCCGTCAATGTGGTCATTGCGATCACCATTGTCGGAACACCCGGTATTGCCCGGCTGGTGCGTAGTCTCACACTGGATATTCGCACACGCGAATACATCCGGGCGGCCGAGACCCGGGGCGAAAACCCGTGGCGAATCATGTTTTTTGAAATCCTGCCCAACGCCCGGGGCCCCATTATCATCGATGCCATGCTAAGGGTGGGCTATGCTATTTTTGCCATGGGGACGCTGGGATTTTTGGGCCTGGGAATACCGCCACCGTCTCCGGACTGGGGCAGCATGGTGGCCAAAGGACGCGAATTTATCCTGACCGGCAGCCCGTATGCTGCCCTGTGGCCTTCGGTAGCGATTGCTTCTCTGGTGGTGGGTTTGAACCTGCTGGCTGATGGTTTACGAGAGGAGTCCATGCGGTATCAATAAGCACGAGCGTTGTCCGTGGCCCGTGGTCATTTGATATAGATTGGGTTTCCCTCCGTCGCCTCATCGGCTACGGCGGGCAGACAGGTGTCATGTGTTAAAAACCAAAAGCTCGTAGCTGATAGCTGATAGCTCATAGTAGAAAATTTGAAGTTTGGAAATCAGCCTATGAGCTGTAAGCTATGAGCTGTTAACCGAAACCTGACACCTGACACCTTGAATATAAAAGAATGATGTCCGGTATGTTAACCAACCAATTGAAAGGCAGATAACAACCCATGCAAGATTCCAGCGCAGCACCAAACAACACCGTTCTCGAGGTCGATAACGTCCAGATAAATTACGAAACCCGCAAGGGCGATGTGGAGGCGATTCAGGGTGTCTCCTTTACCGTTAGAGAGGGCGAAACCGTCGGCCTGGTGGGTGAATCCGGATGCGGCAAGAGCACGATTGCTTTCGGGATTGTCAATTTTTTAGGACCCAACGGTAAAATCATGGAGGGCAGTATCCGTTTTCAGGGTGACGAGCTGGTGGGTCGGTCTGAGGAAGAACTTAAGAAACTGCGCGGAGACCGGATTTCCATGGTATTTCAGGACCCCATGCAGGCGCTCAACCCGTCGGTGCGGCTGGGCGAACAACTGGCCGAGGTTTTGACCTGCCACAGAGACATCTCTCACGAAGAAGCCTGGCAAAAATCGATTGAAATGCTTAAGCGCGTGAACATGCCGGATGTCGAAAATGTGATGGAGCGCTATTCGCACCAGATTTCCGGCGGCCAGCAGCAGCGGGTTGTCATTGCCATGGCCATGCTCAACAACCCGGCTCTGATCATCATGGATGAACCCACAACCGCACTGGATGTCACCGTCGAAGCGGCCGTACTGGACCTGCTCGAAGAGCTCAAAAACGATTTCAACGCCGCCAATATTTTCATAACGCACAACCTGGGGGTGGTTGCGCGCGTCAGCGACTATCTTTGCGTGATGTATGCCGGCCAGATGGTGGAAAGCGGACCCCTGACAGAGATTTTCCATGACCCGCGGCACCCCTATACGATGGGTTTGTTGGCCTGTGTGCCGCGGCTGGGGGATAGCAAGCTGGAGTCTTTGCTGCATCCCATTCGGGGCCGGGTGCCGCCCCCGGCCGAGCGCTCCAAGACCGAATGCATTTTTGCGCCCCGTTGCGAATATGTCACCGAAGACTGCCGCAAGGCCCGCCCGGGCTTTGAGCAAATCACGTCCGAACATGTGGCCCGTTGTATTTACGCATCCGAAATTCAGGATCGCGCCCGAACCAAAAAACGAAAAAAGGCACCCGAAGAACAGCAGCAGACTGAAGCCCCCTTAGAAGATTTACTCAGCTTTGATCATCTCAAAGTCTACTATCCTCAGGAATCCAATTCGGTCGTCAGCCTGTTTGGCATGGGCGAAAAGAAATTTGTCAAAGCGGTGGATGATGTCAGTGTCCGAGTGGCAAAAGGGCGAACGCTGGGAGTCGTGGGGGAATCGGGCTGCGGCAAATCTTCTCTGGTCAAAGGGCTCATCGGTCTGGAGGCGGTGACCGGCGGCGACGTTCAGTTTATGGGCATCGATACCACTAAGCCGGTCACGGAGCGGGATACGAGACTGATCAAAGAAATGCAGATGGTCTTCCAGAATCCGGATTCGACGCTCAATCCTTCCTACTCGGTGGGCTCGCAGATCGCCCGTCCGATCCGGCGCTTTAAAACCGCACCCAAAGATCAAATCAAAGACGAGGTGATCAAGTTGCTCAAGGCGGTGCGCCTGCCGCCCACATTCTACGATCGCCTCCCGCGACAACTCAGCGGCGGCGAAAAACAACGGGTCGGCATTGCCCGCGCCTTGGCCAGTCGACCGGATTTAATTATCTGTGACGAGCCGGTTTCAGCGCTGGATGTCTCGGTGCAGGCCGCGGTCATCAATTTGCTCCTGGAAATTCAGCAGGTCTTTGGCTCATCGATGATTTTTATTGCCCATGACCTGAGTGTCGTCCGTTTTTTCTCCGACGACATCGCCGTCATGTACCTGGGGCAGATTGTAGAACTCGGTCCGGCGGACGCCATCTACGAGCCGCCCTACCACCCCTACACGGAAGCCTTGCTCTCGGCCGTGCCCATCCCGGACCCGGATGTCGAGCAAAAAGAGATCCGCCTCAGCGGCAACGTGCCCAGCGCGCTGGATCCCCCGAGCGGATGCCGCTTCCATACGCGTTGCCCCCGGCGACATGAAATGTTGCCGGATGAGGGCAAAATCTGCGAAAAAGAGACACCGCCGTGGCAGGACTCGCAGAGGGGCCATCGTATCCTCTGCCACATCCCCATCGAGGAACTGAACAAAATGGAACCCGTGGTATACAAGCCCGAAGATTAAAAAAGCAGATCAACGTGTTGCTGTTCGTTTTTATTTGATGTGCAAAACTTTTATTTTCCGCAAAAAACGATCTGATCAGGCAACAAAAAAACCGGCTGCAAAGCCGGTTTTTAATTAAGATCGAATGATGGCGCCTTTCACGGTATTCATCGAACCGCAACCACCGGGCAGGGGGCGTTGAGCAGGACATACTGGGCTGTGGAACCAAACATGAGTTTGCCCACTTTTGACGTTTTTTTAATTCCGATAAACATCATGTCAACGTCGTTGTCTTTAGCAAACTGAACCAGGTCCTCGCCGGCCGTCAGGTAATTGACCGACACGGTTGTCTCACAGTTAATATTATCTTTATCGAAAGGCCGTTTTAATTTTTCCAGTCTCTCTTCAACCTCTTCGATATCATCTTTTTGCAACGTCGGTCCCTGTTCCAAGGAGGTCATGATATGGACATCAGCATTGAATGCCTTGGCTTGTTTTTGGGCCAGCGCCAAGACCTTCTCATCAATTTTTAGTTCATCATAACCCACTAATAATTTCATTTTGACCTCCTATACGGCTTGACGATCAATGATGAAGAAAATTCTTAATTTGAGAAGTAAACGTAGTAGACTGAGAGGGTTCTGTCAAGGTAACTTTGGGATTGGAAGAATTTGACAAAATGGTTCGACATGGCACGACAAAAAACAAAAAATGCCTTTACGTTCTTTGTATTTATGCGTTAAGTATCGATATACAAATCGAAGAAATTCCTAAGTCGACTAAAATTATGGAGGCACCATGATTCAGACAGGTTCAATTGAAAAAAAATCGGTTTTCTTTCGGGTGCTGAGTGACGACCAGGTCGAGGAAATCAAACGGGCGGCTTTTGATGTCATGGTCAAAGTGGGATTTCGCGTCCATCACACCGGCGCCCGCAAAATGCTCAAGCACGCCGGCGCTCTGGTTGCCGGCGAGATCGTTAAAGTTCCGGAACACCTTGTCAACGCATGTCTCTCAACGACACCCAAAGGCTGGACGATCTATGATCGAGAGGGCAAGCGCGCCATGGAAGTCGAGGGTCGTAAAAGCTACTACGGCACTTCTACTGCCAGCCCGAATACAAAAGATGCCTTGAGCGGTGAAATTCATCCCACCCGAGTGGCCGATATCGCCATCGGCGCCAAGGTGGCCGATGCCCTGCCCAACATCGACTGGGTCATGCCGATGGGCTCTGTTCAGGATGTGCCGCCCACGGTCGCCGATCTATTTGAATTTGAAGCTGTCGTCACCAATACCACCAAGCCAATTGTTTTTATCGGCTATACGCCTCGCGGCGTGGAGCTTACCTTTGAAATGGCCGCCGAAGTCGCCGGTGGCATCGATAAGCTCAGGGAGCGGCCGTTTCTTATTTTTTATCCGGAGCCGATTTCGCCGTTTGTCTGGCCGGCCGATGTGGTCGATCGCCTGTTTGTCTGCGCCGATCTGTCTTTGCCGCAAATTCAGGGGCCGACTGTCCAATTCGGCGCAACCGGGCCGGTCACACTGGCCGGCGCCGTTGCACAGGGTACGGCTGAAGCCATGATGTGTCTGGTTCTGGCGCAACTGCGCAATCCGGGCTGTCCCATCGGCCTGGGCTGTAATTTCGGCTTATTTGATATGGCCGCCGGATTGTTGTCCATCGCCGCACCGGAAATGAGCCTGGCTCTGGCCGCGCAAGCCGAGGTGGCGCAATCCTTTGGGCTGCCCACCTGGGGGCTGGCCGGCGCAACCGACGCCAAGGCGCTGGATGCCCAGGCCGGATCCGAATCCGCCTTTGCCATCCTGGCCCAGGGGCTGGCCGGACTGAATCTGATACATGATGTCGGCTATATGAGCAACGGAATGGTCTGTTCCACCGCGCAATTAATTCTCGGTGACGAGAATATTGGAATGGCCAAACATTTTATCCGCGGCATAGAGGTCAATCAAGAAACTCTGGCCCGCGAGGTGATTGAAAAGGTCGGACCCGGCGGGCATTTTCTGGATCAAGATCACACCTATAATCATTTCAAGAATGAGCTCTGGGTACCGCGCTTAATGACGCGATCGGCCCTGTCGGATTGGCAAGAGCAGGGCGCCAAGGACATGGCAACCCGCATACAGGAAAAGCTTGAAGATATTGTTAAAAACCATCAGGCGCCGGCCCTGCCGGACAAAGTCCTATCGGCGCTGAAATCGATTCGACAAAAGGGCGAAAAGGAACTGGGCAATAAATGAGCTGACCGCTAATTCGCAAATTGATCAACGATTTGTTGAATTTCCCGGGCCTGCTTGGCAGGAATCGGCAGCGGCTGGTGATCGCTCAGAATATCTTGCAGCCTTTTTTGGGAGCGCTCCAGTAAACTTGTGCCTCCGGCTGAATGCCATTCTTCATAGCCCATCCTGCTGATCAGCCCTGGGCGCCACTGGGTCCGGCGCAAATGCTTAAGGGTGTGGGGGTGGGTTAGAAAATCGCTTTCAAACCCTACATCCTGAATGACATCCAGCGCCAGCATGTCATCATCAACAGGGATGCCCTGTGCCAAACGCCGGACCTGATCAATGACTTCATCCATAATCACCATCAACTCCAGGCTGCCCGTGCGCCCAAAATCCATATAGCCGACGTCGTGATTTAAGTTCGATCCGGCCATAGCGGCCATAAACGTCTCCAGGCCAGCCTCAAACACGGCCTGTTCATCTGGAATCTGTGCATCGGTGGTTCCCGCATATCCCCAGTTGGGCAAGTCATAATACTGGCTCATCTCATTGATCGCCTGTAAGGACAATAAAAATTCAGGGGCATTATAGGAGCACTCGCCGGTGGCCATATCCAATACCGCCGGTCCCATGCCCATCACAAAGGGTGCCCCTTTGGATTTTAGCTGGTGGATCACAAGGCCGCACAAACACTCCGCCAGCCCCTGAGCCACATGCCCGGCAATGGTCATCGGAGCTGTGGTGCCGGCAATCGGTGCCGCGGAGTAAATCAGAGGAACGGCTGTTTCTGCGCAAAACAGCAACTTGTCCAGACTGTAAAAAGGATGCTTTAAGGGGCTGATGGGGTCAGAATAATGAATCATCAACGGTTTTTCGCGCAACCGCCTGGCCGAACCTCTCAGAACGCAACAGATCTGCCACATCTGCGCAAGGTCATCCCGGCCCCGGGCGGTACTGACGATGGGCTTGCTGGAATTGGCGGTCATGGCTTGAAAGCTGAGCAGGTAGGCGAGTTGCGGCGGACGGTCGGATGGGTGTGCAAACGACATGACAAAGTCGATATTGGGCAGCGCATCGGCGACCCGCGCCGCACGACATACATCTTCAAGAACACACGGGCGTCGCTCGTTTTGGATGGCGTCATGTGAAAAGATAAGATCCGATCCGGTGCCAAAATACGCGCGACGCCCGCCGACATCCATACAATGGTTGGCCTCGCGATCGTAAAGGGCAATATTTTTGGGAGTGCTTTCCAGGGCCTGCATGACCCGATCGGCGGGTATTTTGACAATATGATCCTTTTCAACCCGGCAGCCGGCGTCGGCAAGCAGTTCGAGCACCTGCGCATGCAAGATCTTCATGCCGATCTGCGCCAAAATTTTCAGCGCTGCCTGATGGATTTTGTCCTTATCTTGGTCGGAAAGAAAAGTTAAGGTCGGTGTAAAAAGGTGGGAATCTACACTCATGATGCCGCTTCCATGGCCTCGCAGATTGCGATCAGGCTGCCGGCTGAGCAGCGCATTGCGGCCCGCTGATGCCCAGCTCAGCCAGTTTTTCGGCTGTCGGATGTCCGGCATTATCCCAGCCCATGATTCTATAAAATTCCTGCTTCATGGGCTCCATCCACTCGGCCGGTTTTGAGGGCTCTACACCGGCATTATACTCTTTCTCAAAAAACATACCCGGCAGCAGGTCGTTTGAAATTCCGGCCCCATGTTGCTGATTGAAAAGTCGCTCGAGGTTGACAATGCGTTCACCGGCCATAAAAAGCTCGGTGACACTTAACGTCTTATCGCTTAAGGCAGAAACAAGTTCGGCTTCACTTACTAGATCATAGGTGCAAATCAGACAAAGCGCCGGCACCTTGCAGAGTCCCAGACAGTCCAACACCGATCCGACAATCATGGATCGTCGCACCAGTTCGGCTTTTCCCTGAATCGACCGCGGATCCGACGAAACAGGCGTTCCGAAAACCTTGGTGGCTTTTTCCGGCAGCCACTTGTATTCCAGAGCGGCATAGATATCACTAAAATCTGCACCGCGACTGGAAACCGAATACCCCAGGGCGGTGCCCATCATGTTATAGGGGTGGTAGCCGGCCATTTCCAGGCCTTTGATATGGGCTGCATAGTTTTCGGCGCCACGACCGATGATCTGCGCTGCCTGACGGACACCTTTAGCCAAAATTTTACCGAACCCATCACCATGGGCCATTTGCCGGATCAGCATTTCCATTGCCGCCCCGTTGCCCCAGGTCAGATCTAAGCCCCCGGTATCAGACGTCGTGATGATACCGCGGTCAAAAAGATCCATGGCAAAAGCAATAACCGTTCCCGCTGAAATGCTGTCCAGACCCAGCCGGGTGCACAGATTGTCCAGATAAACCAGGGTCTGCAAATCGTTTAGCCCGCACCGGGCACCCAGCGCCAGCATCGGCTCGAATTCGGGCCTGATGGCTTTTTTGCCCTTTAGTCTTCCGGCTGAAAATCTGAGGTCGGCTTTACATTGAACCGGGCATCGTGGACAGCCATGTTTGCGCGTAATATTTTCTTGCAGAAGTTTGCCGTCGATGCGCTCGACGTCCTCGAAGTGATAGTCGCGATAATTGCGGGTGCCCAAAATCCCCAGTTCATCGGCCCAGTCGACATATCCAGCCCCACCATGCGCTTTCATATTTTTATACTCCGGCGCATATTTCATCTGCCACAAATAACGCTTGACAGCTTCATGAATGTTATTTTTAGGGCGAAATGCAGCCCGGTATTTTTGGGGCTTGACAACAATGGCCTTCACGTTTTTGGATCCCATGACGGTACCCATCCCGGTGCGTCCGGCGGCATGATCCCGTTCGCTAATGATACAGCCAAAACCGCAACCGTTTTCACCGCCGGGACCGATGGTCAGAATCTTTAGCTTTTCAGAGCCCAGTCTATTTTTGAGCAGCTTCTCAGTTTCCCAGGTATCCTTGCCCCACAGAGATTTGGCGTTGCGGATCTCAACGGCGTCACCATCGATCCAGAGGTATACCGGTCTCGCTGCTCGACCGCGGATGACCAGTTGTTGGATATTGCACATTCGCAGGCTGGTGCCGAATCCGCCGCCGATGTTGGAACTGCCTAAAATCCCTGTTAAGGGCGACAAGGCGTTGATATGCATTCTGGAAGAAGTCGGTGCCGCCGTGCCGGTCAGCATGCCACACGAAAGCGCAAGTATGTTTTGGGGTCCTAAAGGATCGGTT
This sequence comes from Desulfobacterales bacterium, assembly GCA_050124655.1. GTDB lineage: Bacteria > Desulfobacterota > Desulfobacteria > Desulfobacterales > JAHEIW01 > JAHEIW01. The sequence goes on along the minus strand of JASFEV010000008.1, from coordinate 8,734 downwards.
CCGGGAAGTATTTGATCATAGAGGAGCTTGACATTGAGACCGCGCCCGCCCAGATATTCTCGGGCCAGGTCTTGCGGACAGTCAGACAGCTTCCAAGTTTCGGTGGTTAAGTCGATATCAAGAATTTGCCCAAATATGCTCATGAATCCGGACAGTACCCTTCAATTTCAAAATAGCCCGCATGGCCTCTAAGTTTTACAAAGACAGCTTAATTTAGAGAATTGCAAAATCCCTGTCAAGTAAGAAAACAACGGCCGTCTCAAACATGATTTCGGTATTTCGGCTGGTTTACTTAATTATTTTCTTAACCGTACAATAAGCCCTAATAGATCGTATAAGGTGGTTTATACCGCTTGTCATATTAATGTTCCGAAAAAAAGGATGGCGGGATAGCCATTTTTTCGTCTAAAACTATGATTTTCCTGGATTACTGAAGTGATCCGACCTGTTTTTCGACGGCGTTGATGATTTTGCCGGTGTGCATCAGCTGTTTGACGGCAGCAATGTCGGTTGAAACAATACGGTCCTTTTCAAGGTGGGGAACGGTCTTGCGGATGGCCTGGTAGGCGGCCAGAGTGCCCTCGCCGGGTTTCATGTTGGTAAATAAATCCAGCGCCTGGGCGGCACATAAAAGCTCAATGGCAATCACATTTTCGGTATTGTGGACAATCTCCCGACATTTTCGCGCGGAAATGGTTCCCATCGAGACGTGATCTTCCTTATTGGCCGAGGTGGGGATCGAATCGATACTGGCCGGATGACAGAGCACTTTATTCTCAGAGACAAGGGCTGCGGCGGTGTACTGGGCCAGCATAAATCCGGAATTCAGCCCGCCGTCATCCACTAAAAAGGCCGGCAGACCGCTAAGCTTGGGATTCACCAGCCGTTCGATTCTTCGCTCTGAGATATCCGCCAGTTCGGCCACCGCCATGCCGAGAAAATCCATCGCCAGCGCCACCGGCTGGCCGTGGAAGTTGCCGCCCAGCAGAAACATATCAGCATCTGCGAATATGAGCGGATTATTGGTGGAAGAATTCATCTCGGTTTTAATGACATCGCGACAATAGCGGATGGCATCCCGGGTGGCTCCATGGACTTGCGGTGAACATCTTAAGGTATAAGCATCCTGAACGCGGCCGCAATCTTTATGCGAAGTGATGATTTCGCTGTTTTGGGTTATACGGGCCATGTTATCGGCCGCGGCTGCCTGCCCCGGATGGGGTCTGACTTGGTGGATCTTAGGATCGAACTCCGTGCGGCTGCCCATCAACACTTCCAGGCTCATGGCCGCGGCGATGTCCGTCAATTTTGCCAGCAGGCCGGCATCATAAACTGCCAGCCCACCAATGGCGGTCATCGCCTGGGTACCATTGACCAGCGCCAGGCCTTCACCGGCTTCCAGCTGCAATGGCTTAAGACCGCATTTGCTGAGTACCTGTCGACCGGTTAGCCGCTGCCCCTTGTAGAAGGCTTCCCCCTGCCCGATGAGAACCAATGCCAGATGAGCCAGCGGGGCCAGGTCGCCGCTGGCCCCCACCGAGCCTTTTTCAGGAACAAGCGGGCACACACCCCAGTTCAAGAGCGCAACCAGTTGTTGCACGGTGGATAAATGAATACCGGAATGGCCCCTCGCCAGATCCTTGACGCGCAGCGCCAGAATGGCCCTAACGGTTTCCTCGTCAAAGGGTTTGCCGACACCGGCAGCATGGCTCATCAGAATGTTTTTTTGAAGCCGGCGGGTATCGGTCCTGGAAATGGAAACATCACTGAGGGCACCAAATCCGGTGGTGATGCCATATATTCTGCGCTCCTCCTGCACCCAGCGCTCGATCAGCTGCCGGCTTTTTTGGATCTGCTTTTCGGCATCGGCGGTCAATTGAACCTGAGCGCCTCTTCGCGCAATGGCAATCAGGTGGTCCAGGGTCATTCCTTCTACACCCAGGTATATGGTTTTCATAATTCTCGTTCCTCTTCTAAAAAATTAGAATAAACAGGTGAACAAAGAGTTGTCAAATATTACCTTGCAAGGATTTTCAATACAAGTTATCTTTTGCCGTAGTAAAATATATCAGCGAATTACACGTATTTAAGCCAAGCCATTCAGATATTCGGAATCAAACATTTAGACGCAAAATGCTGCTGGGACTCCACACATATAGTCTTTATCTTCACGGCGTCGGGCAGGCCTGGGCTGATTTCAAATTGCCCTGGCCCAGACAATTGAGTACCTTTGAACTTTTAGACAAGGCAGTTCGCTGGGGCCTGGACGGCTTACATTTGGATGACGGCGTTTTGGAAAATCTGGAAACGACCTACTTAAAAGAAGTCGGCGCCGCAGCACAGGAACGGGATCTGTATCTCGAATACAACTTTTCCATGGACCTGGGCCGTCAGGGAATCGGCATCCAGCACGATCTGGCAGAGGCGATCGCCACCGCCCGGGCGCTGGGCGCGGATATCGTCAAAGTCAGCATGGACCTCATCCGGCCGCGACCGGTAGCGGCCAGCCGTTTTCATCCGGATGTAATGGCACAAATACAATCCGTGGCCGCCCGGCTAAAGCAAATGGTCCCTGCAGCCGAAGCGTCCGGCGTCAAAATTGCTGTTGAAAATCATTGTGACACGTTTTCAGAAGAGATTCTCTGGCTGTTGGACCGCGTCGACCACCCGCGGGTCGGCGCCTGTATCGATACCGTCAACGCCTTTATGGTCATGGAAGATCCGATGGTGGCCATTGAAAATCTGGCACCGCGTGCCTATACCAATCATTTCCGAGATGATCGCATCGAATTTCAGCGCTATGGATGTAAACTTACAGGAACCGCCGTCGGTGACGGTGATATTGACATCAAGCGCGCCTATGACATTATCAAAACCCAATCACCCATGAATCGGATTAATATTGAAACCGAGATGGAGATTCCGCTCGATGATATGGAAACGGCTTTGAGGATGGAGAAAGAGACGATCGAGCGCAGCATTAAATATTGCCGGGAGGTATTGGGCATAACCAAAGATGACAAGCGTTAAGGAAAGTGGTCATGCAAGATAATCTAAACATTTCAAAGGCAATGATAATTAAACTGGAAGAGATGTTTGATAACCTGCCCAAAATGCCATCCTTTACCGAAGGCATCCGCCGCGCGCCGGCCCGCCAGTTTACGCTCAATCAGCAAGATACCGAACTGGCCTTAAAAAATGCCCTGCGCTACATCCCGCAAAAATGGCATCAACAGCTGGCCCCCGAATTTCTGGAGGAGCTTCTGACCCGGGGCAGAATTTACGGATATCGATTTCGACCCGCCGGCCATATCAAAGGCCGGCCAATTGATGAATACCGCAGTAATTGTATCGAGGGTCGCGCGTTTCAGGTGATGATCGACAACAACCTGGACTTTGATGTCGCGCTTTACCCTTACGAATTGGTCACCTACGGTGAGACCGGTCAGGTCTGCCAGAACTGGATGCAGTATCATTTGATTAAAAAGTACCTTGAAGTGCTGAACGACGAGCAAACGCTGGTTATGCAATCCGGCCACCCGCTGGGGTTGTTTACCTCCTTGCCGGAGGCGCCGCGGGTGATCATCACCAACGGTTTGATGGTAGGCTGCTTTGACGATCCGCAAAACTGGAACCGGGCTGCGGCATTAGGGGTCTCCAACTACGGCCAGATGACCGCCGGGGGATGGATGTACATCGGTCCCCAGGGGATCGTGCACGGAACTTACAGCACTATTCTTAACGCCGGCCGTGACAAACTCGGCATCCCGGCCGATCAAGATCTAAGCGGGCGTTTATTTGTCACTTCCGGGCTCGGGGGTATGAGCGGCGCCCAGGGTAAGGCCATCGAAATCGCTAACGGTGTGGGTATTATTGCCGAAGTCGATTATTCCCGAATTAAAACCCGGCTCGAGCAGGGATGGGTGAACCGGGTGACGGAGGAGCCGGCTGAAGCGTTCAAGGTCGCCGCAAAATATCAGCAGCAAAAAAAGAGTATCGCCATTGCCTTTTACGGCAACGTGGTCGACTTATTGGAATACGCCGTCAATCACAACATAAAGATCGATCTGCTATCGGATCAAACTTCCTGCCATGCCGTTTATGAGGGCGGCTACTGCCCTCAGGGGATATCTTTTGAGGAACGCACCGAGTTGCTGCGCTCCGGCCATGCGGGATTTAAGGAAATGGTGGACACCTCACTGCGGCGACATTACGAGCTCGTCAAAGCCCTTTCCGATCGCGGCACCTATTTTTTCGATTACGGCAACAGTTTTCTCAAAGCTGTTTTTGATGCCGGCGTCAGCGAAATCTGTAAAAACGGCAAAGACCCCATTGATGGCTTTATCTTCCAATCCTATGTCGAAGACATCATGGGACCAATTCTTTTTGATTACGGCTATGGCCCATTCAGATGGGTATGCTTGAGCGGCAAAGAAGAAGACCTGGCCAAAACCGACCGCACCGCCATGGAATGCATCGATCCCGAACGGCGATTTCAGGACCGGGATAATTACGTCTGGATTCGGGATGCTGAAAAAAACAAGCTGGTGGTGGGAACCAAGGCCCGTATTTTATACCAGGACGCCATGGGGCGCATGAACATCGCTTTGGAATTTAACGACATGGTCCGTAATGGTGAAATCGGGCCCGTGATGCTGGGCCGGGATCACCACGATACCGGCGGTACGGATTCACCCTTCAGGGAAACCGCCAATATCAAGGACGGCAGCAATATTACTGCCGATATGGCGGTTCACTGCTATGCCGGCAATGCCGCCCGCGGTATGAGCCTGGTCGCCCTGCACAATGGCGGCGGCGTGGGCATCGGCAATGCCATCAACGGTGGTTTTGGGCTGGTCTTAGACGGCAGCGAGCGGGTCGATGCCGTCATCCGCCGCGCGATCCCCTGGGATGTCATGGGGGGTGTGGCCCGTCGGGCGTGGGCCCGCAATGAAAATTCAATTGACACCAGCATTCAATATAACAAGATGCGGGCGGGAGCAGACCATATTACCATACCCTATATTGCCGATGACAAAATGGTGGCAGACCTGGTAACCAACGCATTTGCCAACAATAAAAGTTGACCGGTTTGCCCGTTGGCCCGTTAAACAGTTGTTTTTCTGGCGGCTCAACGGGCTCAACCGGCTCAACCGGCGTAACCCAATTAGGAGTAAGACATGGCTGGCATGAAGAAGATAATGGAATGTGTGCCTAATTTCAGCGAGGGCCGCAATCAACAAAACATCGAAAAAATCGTGGAACCCTTTCGCGGGCAAAAAGGGATCAAGCTTCTCGACTATCAGACAGACGAAGATCACAATCGGTTGGTGGTTACGCTGGTCGGAGAGCCGCAGGCTTTAAAATCAGCCGTTATCGCGGCGATGGGCTGTGCCGTCGAAGTGATCGATATGAATTCCCATCAGGGACAGCACCCGCGGATGGGCGCCACCGACGTGGTTCCGTTTATTCCGATTAAAAATGTCAGCATGGAAGAAGCCATCGCGTTTTCCAAAGAAGTCGCTCAAGAAGCGGCCCGGCAATATTCGCTTCCCATTTTTCTGTACGAGCGCTCGGCCAGCCGGCCGGAAAGAGAAAATCTAGCAAATATTCGCAAAGGCCAGTTTGAAGGCATGGCGGATAAAATCAAACAGCCGGAATGGAAACCGGACTTCGGCCCTGTAGAGCTTCACCGCACAGCCGGTGTGACGGCCATAGGCGCGCGCATGCCGCTGGTGGCCTATAATGTCAACCTTGACAGCAACAACCTTGAAATTGCCGATAAAATAGCCAAAAAGGTCCGGCACATCAGCGGCGGCCTCAGATACTGCAAAGGTATCGGCATTGAATTAAAAGACCGCGGGCTGGTGCAGGTGTCAATGAATATGACCGATTTTACCAAAACGGCGCTCTACCGGGTGTTTGAACTCATCAAAGTCGAAGCCCGCCGCTACGGGGTCAATGTTGTGGGCAGTGAAATCGTCGGACTGGTTCCCATGGAGGCGCTGATGGATACGGCCGCGTATTATCTGGGGCTGGAAGGTTTCACTTCAAATCAAGTGTTGGAGACACGCATCTGGGAGTAATCTTCGGCAGTGGTTACGTGGGACTGGCTACTGGCAGCTGGCTTCTCGTACCTGGCCTCTAGCTGCTGGCTACTGGCTCCTGGCAGCTGGCTGGTAGTTTGAGATCATTGATATCTTGCATTTGTATTAAGTCATCAAATTTATAAGTTTTGTTTTTCAAGCTTTTTGGACAAATCTAATTACAGCTTATGAAGGCTAATGCTCTATCGAAATTTATGAAAAGAGGAATGTGAATTGAGTTATAAAAATTTGGAAATATGGCAAGTGGCGCGCTCACTCGTGGTTGACATTCATAAAATGACATTGGAAAAACTGCCAAGATTTGAACTCTATAAATCGAGCAAGACCTTGTCGCAACAAAATAGCCAGTAGCAAGGAGCCAGCGGCCAGAAGCTTGTAACTATTGGCAACTCATAAAAACTAGTGAACATGATGGGAACATTGAATGAATGGAAACCTGATCATTAAGAATGCGGCGGAGGTGGTGACCTGCAGCGGGTTTGCCGCCAAAAAAGGTCGTGAGATGGCGGATCTGAAAATCATCAACGACGGGGCCGTGTTGATAAAAGACGGGATTATTGAGGCAGTTGGCCAAAGCAGGGGCATCGAACAGCAGTTAAAAAAAGCCGATGTGGATGATTCAATATTTGATATCATCGATGCCCGCGGCAAAGCGGTTCTGCCGGGTTTTGTCGATTCGCACACCCATCTGGTCTTCGGTGGTTATCGGTCTGAAGAGTTTGCCTGGCGCCTGCGAGGCAACAGTTACATGGAAATCATGCAGCGGGGGGGCGGCATCGTTAACACGGTAGAGGCAACGCGGCAGGCCTCGGCCGAGGAATTGATGCAGGCCGGCATCAAGCGGCTCAATTCAATGCTCTCATTTGGCGTTACCACCGTGGAGGGCAAAAGCGGATACGGCTTAAACTGTGAGACCGAAATCAAGCAACTGGATGTGATGAACCGCCTGGATCAAATTCACTACCTGGATGTGGTGCCGACTTTTTTAGGCGCCCATGCAGTGCCGGAAGGGTATAAAGGCAAGGCGGATGCCTTTATCGACTTTATGGCCTCAGATGTCCTGCCTCGGGTTATTGAACAACAGCTGGCGGAATTCTGCGATATTTTTTGTGAAAAAGATGTTTTTTCGATCGACCAATCCCGCCGCCTGCTTTCCCGGGCCAAGGAGATGGGCCTTAAATTAAAATTGCATGCCGATGAAATCGTACAACTGGGCGGAGCCGAGCTGGCAGCAGAGCTGGGCGCCGTTTCGGCGGATCATTTGCTGCATGCTTCCGACCGGGGTATTAAAGATATGGCGGCAGCCGGTGTCGTGGCAACCCTGCTGCCGGCCACCGCTTTTAGCCTGAAGGAACCCTATGCCGATGCCCGCAAAATGATCGACTCAAATTGTGCGGTGGCACTGGCCACCGATTTTAATCCGGGAAGCTGTTTTTCCGAATCCATCCCGCTGGTGGTCGCACTGGCCACGCTATATATGAACATGTCCACCGAAGAAGCCATCAGTGCTCTGACCATAAACGGTGCCGCCGCCCTTGATCGGGCGAATCAGATCGGCAGCCTCGATGCCGGCAAAAAAGGAGATGTGGTCATATTGGAGTTTCCGTCCTACACCTATATCCCGTACCATCTGGCCGTGAGCACAGTCGAAAAAGTGATCAAACAGGGTAACCTGGTTTATGACAAGGAAAAAGGAGGCATCATCCATTGCTAAAAGACCTGCCCATAACCGACTTTTTGGAACAAACCGCTTCAGCAGAACCTTTGCCCGGAGGCGGCTGCACGGCTGCCCTGAATGCCGCCCTGGCAGCCAGCCTGACCGAAATGGTGGCCAATTTGACCATCGGTCGCAAAGAATTTCAGGCGGTTGAAGAAGACATGCAGGAGATCGCACAAGCCGCAGCGGATCTGAGAACAAAGCTGCAAAAGGACATCGACAATGATGCCCAGGCCTATCGGGAAGTACTGGCGGCCTTTAAGCTGCCGAAAAACACCGACGACCAAAAGAAGAAGCGCTCCGACGCCATTCAAACAGCATTCAAAACCGCTGCAACGGTACCGCTGGGCGTTGCCCGCGAGGCAATCAAAATAATGGATCTGGCTTTTCGCGCCATTACAGCCGGAAATCCCAATGCGATTACCGATGGCGCCGTGGCCGTTCTGGCAGCGCGCACGTCAGCCCTGGCAGCCGCCTACAATGTGAAGATAAATTTAAGTGCCATTAAGGATACAGAATTTGTGGCTGAGCTGACCCGGGAAATCGAAGATCTTGAACGTCAGGTGGTGGAGAAGGAAAAAGAGATCCTGGCACAGGTCATCATCTAGATACTTCCGAGAATTTATATCCACTCGAATTAATCCAATTAATTACAATTTTTTCCGTTATAGAAATCGACAAAACTTTACAACTATTTTTTATTCTTGATAATTTTTAATTTTATAATTGACATTTACTTTTTTTCATATATTCAGATTTAATATCGTTGTTTAACTGGGTTTGGTATTTAGATCTCTTGCGGCTTTTGAATAAAAAGTGAAGCTCCCCGCGGCAAGCCGCGGGGCATCATTAGTTTTCCTCCCCCTTGACGGGGGAGGACCAAGGTGGGGGTGAGCAATTGGCCATGCTT
>JASFEV010000007.1:0-39852 GCA_050124655.1 Desulfobacterales bacterium | reverse complement strand
GGACAATGTCTCTGCCCTGAGTTTTACGTACCTGGACGCGGAAGAAAATGTTTTGCCCGTGCCGCTTGGCACCGATCAAATTCGAACCGTTCTCATTTCACTGACCGTACAACGGCCTGCAGGTGGAGCCGACATGGTCAGTAGGACCTATACGACGCGGGTGAGATGCAGGAATCTATAGCCAATAAGGTGAGAATAAATATGAGGCTGCTGAAAACATTGAAAACCACTCTTTGTAATGAAAACGGCTTTGCGCTGGGCGCTGCCATTCTGATTTCAGCCATTTTGCTTCTGGCGGGTGTGCTGGCGGTATGGACGTCCAACACAGAAGTCGCCATCGTTCGCAACGAAGGCCAGATGATGCGGGAATTTTACGATGCCGAAGCCGGGGTGATTGATGCCATTGAAAATTACAACACGGGTCCCACCACCTGGATGACCAATGATTTTTTGTCCTCACATCCGACGGTGGCGGGGAATTCCGTCACGTCAAATGACGAAAATGGCAATGCCGTTGCCACCGTGGAAGTGCGCTGTGTTGAGCCCAGCGCCACACCGATTCCTTCGTTCAGCGATGCTGCCAATACCATACCCCGGCAGCCGCATGTTGGATCCCCACCGCCGGGCTCGGGATATAGTCTGAGATATTTTGAAATCCGGCGTTACAGCTTAACAGCCACGTCCACCAACGGAAACACTCAGGTTCAAGTGGGTGCGTGGAAGGTATTTAATAAATTTTAGGGTGCGGATACACCCTTTGAAAGGCAAGCAAGACGTTCATTTAAGATCGGGGAGATTCAGGCATGAAGAAAGCCTTTTTGATTGCATTGATGCTCATTGTCGCTACGGCAATAGTCGGCCAGGCAGATGATACCGAAATCTACGGTACTGTGACCAATCCGGATTTGGAGCCCAATATCCTCATTGTATTCGACTCATCAGGCAGTATGTCCACCGTGGATGTGCCGGGCACCCCCTATGATTCGGCCACCGTTTACACCGGGTCCTACGGCACCAATGCAGTTTACGAACGCTACTGGAGCTGGGGCAGCTGGTCTTTTCAGTGGCGCCTCTTTGCCAATGATGTCGCCGATCTGAACTGTACCTGGATAAAAGACGACCTGCTCGCTCAAGGCTATGCCTATGGGGATATTTATGCATCCAGTTATGCTTGCGGTGGTTCCAGCCGACGGTTGCGCCTGGGCAATTTTATGAACTATGATGAATCCGGTGTGGGGGAGACCAAAAGCCGCATCGCAGTCGCCCAACAGGTTGTCACCGATCTGATCAACAACACCACCGGCGTGCGCTTTGGCTTGATGCGATTCAACGAAAACCAGGGCGGTCGGCTGGTGGCGGCCTGCGGCACCGACCAAAGCACCCTGATCAACGAGGTTGCCAATATTACGGCCGACGGCTGGACGCCGCTGGCCGAAACCCTGGCTGAGGCCGGGCTGTATTTTGCTGGCATGAACAGCTGGTATAATTCCGGCGTTAGCTATACATCGCCCATGGAGGAGCGCTGTCAGAAAAATTATATTATCATCATGACCGACGGGCAGTCGACCCAGGATATCGATTCCAGGCTGACCGGCACACCTTATATCAACGGCGACACCATCGGTGACTATGACGGCGATCACAGCGGTTCGGAAGCGGATTATGATAATGATGGCTCCGACTACCTGGACGATGTAGCCAAATACCTTTATGAAAATGACTGCCACACCACTATGGGAGACGGGACGGCTTTCGACAAACAAAAGATCATCACCTATACGATCGGGTTTAAAACATCCCATGCCTTGCTACAAAATACAGCGGCCAACGGCGGTGGTGAATATTTTACAGCCAACAACATCTCAGAGCTGGCCCTGGCCTTTGATCAGATTTTAACCGCCATTTCGGAAGAAAATGCGGTCTTCGTGGCCCCGGTGGTGCCCATCAGCCGCATGAACCGGACCTACGCCGGCGACAAGATTTATTTAGGATTTTTCAAACCCCAACAAAGCGGACGCTGGATCGGCAACATCAAACGCTATGGTTTGGACAGCCAAGGCATCCTTTACGATGCCACCGGAATGGAAGCATGTACTACGGACGGCTTGATCAAAGACAACACCCTTTCTTACTGGACGATTCTGGGCAATGATGGACCGGATGTCGAAAAAGGCGGCGCCGCCGAAGTCCTCGATCTGCTGATCGACAGCCCCACCGTGCGCAATCTGTATACCTACACCGGTTTGGTATCAGATCTGACCCATAGCGCCAACGCCTTTGTGGACGCCAATATCAATATCACCTTTGGAGATCTGGGGGTGGCCACCAGCGCTGAAAAAACAGCTCTGTTCGACGCTGTTCATCAAGGCCGACTGGGTGACATTATTCATTCCGAACCGGCTGTGGTGCATTATCCAGATCCGGACGGCAACCCGGCCACCGACGATGCCAAGACCATTATCTACTCGGGTTCCAACGATGGTGTGCTGCATGCCTTTGACGATGATGACGGCAGTGAAATTTGGGGTTTTATCGGGCCGAATCAGATGGGGCGTCTGAAATTACTGGATAACGACGATCACGACTACTTCATGGACGGCTCCCCCTCGATTTACTATGGATCCAGCCAGAAGATCATGATTATCGGTGAGCGCCGCGGCGGTCAACATTATGTGGCTCTGGATATTACCGCCCATGACGCCCCTGCATGGTTGTATGACATCGAGGCCACCATTCTGGACCCGGATCCTTCCAACAATCCGGACACCGATGACTATGAGATGCTGGGTCAATCCTGGAGCCGCGCCCAAAACGTCACCGTGGCCACTGATGTGACCATCAGCGAGACAGGCACACCGCCGACCTGCAGCGTGTCGGTCAGCAACACTGTGGCCGATGTGTTTCTCATCCCCGGCGGCTATGACAACAACCAGGATCTGGATACGCCGGCGGCGACCGATGCCGTCGGCCGGGCGCTCTTTGCCGTGCAGGTCACCGACGGCCAATTGATCAGCGGATTGAATTTTAATGCCGTTTCGCACACCAGCCTGGGCATGACCCATTCCATTGTAGACGTATCGGGCGTCGACCATGACGGTGACGGTATTGTCAGTCGTATTTACGCCGGCGATCTGGCGGGTAATATCTTTGCTTTCAAGGACGATGTGGTCATGACTTTTTGCAGCGGTGCCAAAACAAGATCCATCGCCAACGGTGTCTGGAGCGCTCAAAAGCTGTTTTCGGCCTCTGCGGCGGACGGGGTTCAGCGCAAGATCCTGTATGCTCCTGATGTGGTGGGTGAAGATTTCGGCGAGATGATCTTTTTTGGCACCGGCGATCGCTCCGATCCGGATGAAACCGGCGTGGTCAACCGGTTTTACGCGGTTAAAAACGACTGGTCGGGCGGCGGCACCCTGGATGAAGACGACCTGATTGATGTCACCGACGATTTGATCCAACTGGGCACCGAAGGCGAGCAACAGGCCGTCAAAAACAATCTTGAAAACGGCAACGGCTGGTTCATACGCCTCGAAAATCTGGGTGAAAAGGTCGTCGCATCACCGCGGGTATATGGCGGCGTGGTCTATTTTACGACTTACACCCCAGATACCGGCGGTGGCGGCGGCACGGATCCCTGCGCGGCTTCAACCGTCAGAGGGGTGGCGCGCTTATATGCAGTGGATTACAAAACGGGTGCATCGGTTGCTGAATTTAGCGCTGAGGTCGAGGTCGATGGCGACGGCAATGCCGTTGATTTGGGCAAAAAAGACCGGGTGATCGCCATTGGCACGGCGATCCCATCGGCGCCGGTGATTGCCGTATTAGAGGGTGGCGCCCGCATATTTATCGGTGTCGAAGGCGGTATCGTTAGTTTGCCCACGGTCGTCACGCCGGATATGTATCGCTATTACTGGCATCAAATTTTTTAGAAAGGGGTAATCGAATGGATTCAAAACTTAGCAGGTGTTTCAAGAGCTTCTGTCCGGTGCTGTTTTTCGGTATTGCCATCCTCATGCTGCCCATCAATGCACCGGCAGGAACCAATCGATTCGACGATTTTAGTTTTGATGATTGTGATCCCTTCCTAGCCCGTGCACGCATAATGGACGTAGACGGCAAGAAAGCGCAATTGGTTGCGGCCGAACAAACCATATATATCGTCGATTGGAGCTTCGGGAACCAGCAGCTAACGACCGAGCTGAGCGACGCCGATGGCGATCCCATCGATTTTGGTTCATTGCGGCCGGGTCAATGGGTATTGATTAAAGGCTTCAAGCATGTTGATGGCGGGGTGGTCGCTTCGCTGGTGCAGCGCATCGATGCCCCGCAGCAGCAAAAGCCGGTGGTGCGCAAAATCAGTAAAGAAAGCCGCTACAAACGCATCAAGGGGCGGCAGGAGACCAGAAACGACTAAAATTGCCTTCTTACATATTTCAATCGCAGGCATCCCAATACAAACGCCCCCCGGAAACTGGCTCAGTTGCCTGTTCCTGCGGGGGGTGCATGAAATATACCTTCCAATTACATCCTGTCGGACGTATCAAACGGATCAAATTCATTAATCTTAAAGATAATGCTTTCATGCGCAAACTGGCTGGATTTTACTCTATTTGACAGCATTTGACAGCACTTTTCAATTAGTGGCAAAAAAATAGCTCAAATTATTAAAATCTATTGTTTTCTCCATAAATATCAGATAGAAAAATGGCACACACCCCTATGTCATTTTTGGCGTCTTGAGCGAAACCTAATTTCATCAGTTTTGTTGAAACTCACACTTTTATTTCCCAAAATTGAAACATTTTTGACTCCTAAAGTACACATTTCTATCATTTTAGAAAGTGGCAATTATTTTCATAGTATTTTAAGTTATTGTAAAAATTATTAAATTTAAATTTGACGGTTTTGGTATATTTCTTGCGAGAATCCAAAAGGATAGCCTTAGCAGGCCCTTTGAAAAATGATGGCCGCTGAGTTGACTCACGTTGCAGATCCGTTTTGAAGAATACGCATCGGCGGTTTTAAGCGACATCAGCCGTTGAAGATAAAGCGTACATTTTCTATAAACCCGTGATAAAGCCAAATCCCGAGTAATCGGGAGACGGAAAGCCGCGGGTCCGCCGCAAGCGGACGGCCGGGTTGCCTTGGGTGCATAGGTGATCCGGCTTTTTTATGACCCGCGGAGTTGAGAAGTGATGAAAAAAACGGACGGATTCTCTCTTATGGAACTGATGGTGGTGCTTGCTATTGTGGCCGTCGTGTCGGCTATTGTGGCGCCCAATGTTATTAGCTGGCGCAGCAATGCCCAGCTGAGAGGCGCCGCCGGTAATTTAAAAGGGGATTTTGAATTGTCCAAAGCCAAAGCCATACGGGAACGTTCGCCGGTAACCATTACTTTTACAACAACCCACTATCGGGTGACCTTCACCGATAAAGATGGCAATCTTAAAACACTGCGCAATCGCAAATTACCCGGTGATGTCAAAGTCGACTTAGACCAAACAAATTTTGATGGCGAAAAAACCGCGTTTGACGCGCGAGGACTACCAAACGATTTTGGAAGAGCTGTGTTGGTCAACAAGAAGGGTCAGCAGAAAGACATCATCGTAAGCCGTCTTGGACGGATTCGAATTGAATAATGCCGAGGTTCAACTGAAGCGTATGAAGTTAAAATGTGTAAACATAAAAAACCCTAAAGCTTACATGATGGTCGAGGCGCTGATCGCCATCGCCATCTTTTCCGTTGGTTTTTTAGCGGTCGCTATGCTAGTGGTCTCTGTCACCCAAAACAATACCCGCGGGAACATTCTAACGCAGGCCAACATGCTGGCAAAAGCCAAGCTGGAGATGCTTAAAAGTGAAGATATCGAATCCGATGCACTAAAAGTAGGTGATTATGCTGATCCATCACCAATTGACGCATACGGTAATGAAGGTGGCATTTATACGCGTACCTGGAGGATTCAAGATAAGCTAGGCTACAATACTTCAAGAGAAATCAAAGTAACGGTCAACTGGAAACGGCGCGGCCAAAATCGTAGTGTGGTTCTGACAACCCTCACCAAGGGAAATGGGACATGATCCATCTGGATTATATAATACGGAAAAAGAATCCTGCCGTCGGCCAGAATGGTTTTACCCTGGTGGATATCTTAGTGGGGCTTGCCATGGCGTCGGTGATACTTGTGGCCGTGGTCAGTCTTTTCACGACCATGGGGCGCTCCTATACGACCCAGAATGTAGCTGCAGACGTCCAGCAGGTGACCCGTGCTGGCGTTGAGCTGATGATTCAGGAAATCCGCATGGCCGGCTTTGACCCTATTGGCAGCGCCGGCACAGGTATGGTTGATAATTTTGATGATGGCAGCGTCTTTGATCCCATTCATAACGGAAAAGTCGCGTCCACGGATGCAATCCATATTGCATTCACCATAGATGATGATAGGGATGGCCGCATTGATCACTGTCCGAAAAAGGATGAGGATGAGGAATCAACTGAAGATGATGAATCAGGCTTGTGCCAGGACGAGGACGATAATACTGAAAATGAGGTCATTGCCTATCGCATAAATGATGGCGCGTTGCAAAAATACCTGAGCAGCAGAACAAAAGCGCCGTTTTGGGAGGATTTAACCGAAGAAAACGTCTCCAATTTCAGCTTTACCTATTACGATAAAGACGGGGCGGTGACCGATGATGTGGATGCCATCCGTACAGTGGAAATTTCAATGACGGTTCGGGAGCGCGCAGGTCGCGCCGGCTTTGTCAAACGGACCTATAAGACGCGGGTCAGATGCCGCAATATCGGTTTGTAGCAAGTGTTCTTTTGGTAGGCATATACAGGAGCACGCATATGATGTTCACACAGTTAAAACCCATAAAAAACGAGCAGGGATACTTCCTGATGGTGTCCACCCTAATGCTGTTGGCCTTGCTGACGATTCTCAGCATAGCAGCCACCAATACCGCCAATACCGAGCTGCAGATTGCACGCAACAACGCCATCTACCAGCGCAATCTTTATCTGGCAGAAGGTGCGGCCCTGGAAGCTGTTGATCGACTGCAAAAAGACGACAATCCCCGTGAGCTCGGCTTTGTCGTGCCGGGGCTCAAGGTCATCGATGAAAAGAATTTTGTCGATCACTGGGATGGTGAAGCGCAAAATGCCGCCATTGATACCAGCGGCCAGACGCGTTTTGTGGCCGGTTACGAAGGCACCCCACCCGGTTTTTCACTGGGTATGGGCCAGTCCAGGGTGCACAGCTTTGCCATCTACGGGCGCACCGAAAAACAGGGCGAATCCATCATTAAAATCGGATATCGCAAAATCTATTAGCACATGCGCTGCCAGGGCAGGAGATGTCCTATGCTCACATCAAATGATATGAAACCATATCTGAAAAACATAAAATACATTACGCTATGGCGCCTGCGGACCATTGGGCTGTGCAGCTTAATGGCTGCATTTTTGTTTTTGGGCGCCCTGCCGACCCATGGCGACGTTGACCTGGCAGATTTTCCTTTGTTTACGAAAGTCAATCCGCCGCCCACAAACCTTATGATCCTACAGGATGATTCGGGCAGTATGACCTATGAAATTCTGGTGCGGGGCGCCTACGATGGGCAATTTCCAAATCCGGACAGCACCGCAACGCAAGGATACTGCTATGTTTTCGACAATATGGGGGATGGCTACAATTATAGGGATGAGTGGCGTTATTTGGGCAAAGAGGGCCGCAAATACTGGCGATCACAGTGGCATGCATACAATGTGGTTTACTATAATCCCCATGCTGTTTACGAACCCTGGCCCAACTATCAAGGCCAAACCTTTTCCGATGCGGATACCGAGGAGCCGCTGGTTCATCCCTTGCAGGACATAACGCTCGATCTGGATGCGGAATCGTTTACGGTTGACCTGGTCGTCGAGAAGATCGGCAGCGTTGCGCTTACATCCCTTGCGGTGCCTTGGGCCCATTATTTTGCCAAATCGATTGATGGCAATGTGTATTTGGTGATCATGGACAACGCCGCTGGCGAAAATAAATACTACATCGTTACAACCGACGGCGCCGCCGAGCCGCTCGATAAGGTTAAAACCGTTACGCTTGCCGCTGATCCGCCGGAAGATCTCTACCGCGATTATGTTTCCGATCGCCAGAATTTTGCCAACTGGTTTACCTATCATCGCCGGCGTGAGTTTGTGGCTAAGGCCGCCATTGCCCATGTACTTGCGGATGCGGATTTTGACGACTTGCGCATGGGGATACTGGGCATCAATAGTAAGGTCATCATTCCGTTAAAACCGGTTCGAGCGGTTATCGACGGCAAGTTCGAAGACAAATCCGACGAGATCATGGAAGAAATGTATCAGTATGCGTCCAGAGGCGGAACACCATTAAAAGGCGGTCTGGAAAAAATCGGCGAGTATTTCCGGGTCAACGACGGGTACCTTCAGGGAGAAAAAGGGGATCCCCCCTATCCGGCTGACGGTGGTGCCTGCCAGCAGGCGTTTGCCCTAGTGGTCACCGATGGTTACTATTCCGACACCGGCCATAAACTCATCGACAACACGGAAACCAATCCGGATGGCAGTGAATCTACACCATATGTTGATTGGGGCGGTAGTAAACCGCCCTACAGCGATGAATATGAAAACACGCTGGCGGACATCGCCATGTACTATTATGCCAATGATCTACAACCGAAGCTGGATGACCTTTTACCGACCAACAAATTCGATCAAGCTGAGCATCAACACATGGTCACCTTTGCCGTGGCCTTCGGGGTGTCCGGCACCCTCAATCATAAAGATTATGAAGACGATCGCACCAACGACAATTACATGCGCTATATCACCCAAAAAGACCCGCCCCGCGAATATGGTGATTATGTGGTCTGGCCGTATGTGGGCGGCGCGCGCCAGCCGGAGTCCATTGACGATTTATGGCATGCCACCGTTAACGGCCGCGGCGTGTTTGTCAATGCCGGCGAGCCCGAAAAACTGGTTGAAGGGCTGCGGGAGATTATCAAAGACATCAAAGGGCGCGAGCCCACCTCGGTTGCCTCAGCGTCCACCAACGGGGATCAGTTTTTTGCCAAGATGGGACCGGACCTTTTTATTTTGCAGAGCAGCTACAGATATGTCGAATATCTATGGTTCGGGGATGTCAAGGCTTATGCCGTCGATCAGGTCACCGGCGAGGTGGCCGATCCGAAATGGTCGGCTGCGGAAGAGCTCCTTGACACACCCTGGCAGACGCGCCACATTCTGACCTTTGATGGTGAAAAATCAGGTAAACTGTTTGTATACAATGATTTGACCGAAGATCAGAAAAAGGATCTGGGGAATGATGCTGAAGACACCCTTGAGTTCATCCGGGGCAAGGATCCTGAGAGCGGCAAAAACCGTGTCAATATTATGGGCGATGTTGTGCATTCCTCGCCGGTGTTTTTTGATGATGTCGTCTATTTTGGGGCCAATGACGGCATGTTGCATGCCGTTAATGCTAAGAACGGTAAAGAAATGTTTGCCTACGTGCCCAATTTGGTATTTGAAAAGCTCAAGAAACTGGCTGATCCGGACTATGACCACGAATTTTACGTGGATGCCACCCCCACCGTGCAAAAAGGCAAAAACCTTTTAAAGAACGGCTCAGAGCAGACGATTCTGGTCAGCGGTCTGGGCAAGGGCGGTAAAGGCCTTTTTGCCTTGGATGTGACCCTGCCGGATAAGGATAACATGACGAAAGACAAGGTC
Source organism: Desulfobacterales bacterium (assembly GCA_050124655.1). Taxonomy (GTDB): domain Bacteria; phylum Desulfobacterota; class Desulfobacteria; order Desulfobacterales; family JAHEIW01; genus JAHEIW01. The sequence goes on along the minus strand of JASFEV010000007.1, from coordinate 30,092 downwards.
CTCTGGGAATTTGGCAATACGCACATTAAAAAGGACGAAGACGATGATGAGGATGCTAAAGACAACGAGGATGATATGGGGTATTCCTTTAGCAAACCGGTTGTAGTCAAGTCTTATAGCGAGGCCTATCCCTGGATCGTCATTTTCGGAAACGGGTATGACAGCAAAAACGGCCAATCGGTTTTGTTTATCCTCGATGCCAAAACAGGCAACGTGATTCGAAAAATACCAGCCGGCAGCGGCCCGGACAATGGGCTTTCCAGCTCCATTGCCGTTGACATCGACTTTGACGAGGTGGTGGATTTTGTTTATGCCGGCGATCTCGAAGGCAATCTATGGAAATTTGATTTGGTCAGCGAAAATCCGAAAGAATGGGATGTCGCTTTTAAGAACGGCACTAAACCGATTGCGCTCTTTAGTGCCACCGATCCGAGCGGCGACCCCCAGCCCATCACCACCCGGCCGGATGTCATGTTTCACCCGGAAAAACACGGCGTGATGGTGTGCTTTGGCACCGGAAGATTATTAGCCGACAGTGATTTAGCGCGCACGCAAATCCAGACCCTTTACGGGATCTGGGATTACGGTGATACGGTTTTTGAGGCCCCGGACGGCTGGAGTCCGGATGACGACAAAGAGTTTGTGGGTGAATTTGTCAGCCGCAGCGAGGACGATGGTGTGAGGAATCTTTCCAATCCTTATCTCTCGGACAAGGTTAAGTTGTTGAAGCAAACCGCATCCGACTTTGAGGTCAAATCAGAGGAGGGTAAGGTTACCGTTCGTATTTTAACAGAAGAAAAACCGGTGTGGGATACGAGAGCCGATCCCGACGGTAACGGCCAATTTCCGGACCCTACAGACAGCGAGGAAAATGATGTGGGCTGGTATCTGGACCTGGATGTGTATGCCGGCGAGCGGGTCATCAGTGATGTCATCCTGCGGGATGGTATTTTAATTGCCATTGGTTTTATCCCGTCCCAAAGCCGCTGCAGTTCGGGAGGCGATTCAGTCTTTATGGAACTCAATGCTTTTACCGGCGGGACCATCGGCGCCATTCAGTTTGATCTACATGATGATGGAATCGTTGATGAAGATGATACAATCGAGGTTAAAATCGACGGAAAATTGGTAAAGCTACCACCGAGCGGCAAAAAACTGGCGGGTTTGGTGCAGTCTCCGGCCATTGTTCAATTGACCGAAGCCACCGAGATGAAATATTTAAGCTCCTCCAGCGGCGGAATCGTGAACATTGCCGAAAGAAGGGCCAAAACCGGCATTGCTTACTGGATGGAAGTTTACCCGGATTAATTATCAAAACCAAAAACCCGAATAATATCTGAGGAAAAAACGTCTTTCAGCATTCGCTGAAAGACGTTTTTATTTTGCAAATAAGTAAATCCTATTTTTACAAAAATTTCGGCTGAAGCTATCAGTTATTCGACGGGTGAGCGCATTTTTGAGCCCGGCTCAAACTCTCTGTCTGCGCTGGTAACAATCACCGTGGCGGTCGTATCTTCGGTATGCAGGACCAGCAACTCGGCAAATTCCACCGGCAGCAACATTGTACGCTCCTTTTTCTTGGGATGAATGCGTTCCGATACCCGGTAGTAGACATTGTAAAATTGCCCCCGTTGAACCCCGTCTTTTTTGCCCTTATCGATAAAGGCGATCATATTGTCACCGATCAGTCGATTATGATCTTCGGCTTCAAAGACTTTGCCCTCTAAGCCTTTGGGACTTTTTTTGATAACGACATCCGGCAGTCGCCGGTAGTACGGCATCAGCTGATCTTCAAGATAGATCGGACGATAGGACTCAATTACCGTCGCAATGGCATAGGTGGGCTGAACCTGGGTAATTTCCACCACGCCGCTGAGCAAATGCTGAATACCGATATAGGCATTGGTATAAGGATCCCGGGTTGGCGGCAAGGTCCGGAAAACGGTATAGCGCTTGCCAGGGACCAGGTTAACATTTCCTTCCGGTCGGATATAAACGGTATCATCAATGTTGATCATTTCCTTGGATTCTAAAACCTTAAATATGGCACCATGGGAAACCACCGGTGTCTTACGCACAAAACCCACGCGGTCCAAAGCGGTGTAATTGAAGTGGATGAGATCCTCCAGCGAAGGGGGTGCAATTAGCGCTTTTTTGTCGGCCCCCGGTTGGCTAGTGGCCTGGGATCCGGTGCGGCGATACAAGCGGATGCGCTCGCCGGGATAAATACGGTGAGGATTGGCGATTTGGTTGTTTTCGCGCCACATCTCCGGCCACAACCAGGCAGAATCCGAAAATTTACGGCTTAGATCCCAGAGGGTATCTCCTTTTTGAACCGTGTAATAAAATCCGGTTTCGTGGTTAAACACATTTTCACCTTCAGCCGCACTGAGCGTAAGCGGTAAAACCAGAAGCATAACAAAGAAAATTGACAGCCACATTTTGATTTTTGAGGTTATTTTAAAATTCATCTGGGACTCCACGGGGTTTGTGTTTATGGTCATTGAAAATATTACTTATTTATAATAAGATTACCTCTTTATGGGTGAATTGTCAAATTTTGTGACTCTGATATTTTGTGATCCTCGCAAAAAAAAAGCTCTCACAGCACACACATATGCCATGAGAGCTTTTTGGACCTAAATGATAGGCGCTAAATCGGCGAATCGGCGCTTACATCATGCCGCCCATGCCGCCCATGCCGCCCATGCCGCCCATGCCGCCGCCGGCACCGCCCGGCATGGCCTCGGCTTTCTCTTCCGGTTTTTCAGCAACCATTGCCTGGGTGGTTAGCATCAATGAAGCCACACTGGCTGCATTTTGCAGGGCCAGGCGCACCACTTTGGTGGGATCAATCACACCGGCTTTCATCAGGTCTTCGTAAGTATCGCTGTCGGCATTGTAGCCATAAGACCCTTTGCTGCCTTTGACTTTGTCAATCACCACCGAACCTTCCAGACCGGCATTGTTAGCGATCTGGCGCAGCGGCTCTTCAATAGCGCGCATGATCACCTTGACGCCCAGTTTCTGATCAGCTTTGATTTTCATCTTTTCCAAAGACTCCAGAGTACGCACCAGCGCAACACCACCGCCGGGGACAATTCCTTCCTCAACCGCGGCGCGGGTTGCGTTGAGCGCATCTTCAACCCTGGCTTTTTTCTCTTTCATTTCAGTTTCGGTTGCCGCGCCGACATTAATCACGGCAACACCGCCAATGAGTTTGGCCAGACGCTCCTGTAATTTTTCGCGATCGTAATCAGATGTGGTTTCGTCAATTTGGGCGCGAATTTGCTTGACGCGACCCTCAAGAGCAGAACGGGAACCAGCACCATCTACAATCGTGGTATTGTCTTTATCGATGGTGATTCTTTTAGCGTTTCCAAGATCTGAAACCGCTAGATTTTCCAACTTGATGCCCAAGTCTTCCGATACGACCTGACCCCCGGTTAGGATCGCTATGTCTTCCAACATGGCTTTGCGTCTGTCACCAAAACCGGGCGCCTTAACAGCGGCCACTTGAAGTGTACCGCGCAGTTTGTTGACAACCAGTGTCGCCAGGGCTTCGCCGTCAACGTCTTCAGCGATAATCATCAGCGGTTTACCCATTTTGGCAACCTGTTCCAGAATGGGCAGCAGATCTTTCATATTGCTAATCTTTTTTTCATTGATCAAAATGTAGGGATCTTCCAGAGAGGTCACCATTTTTTCAGGATCGGTTACAAAATAGGGAGACAAATAGCCCCGGTCAAATTGCATGCCTTCAACGACTTCCAGCGTTGTTTCCATGCTTTTGGCCTCTTCAACCGTAATGACCCCTTCTTTGCCGACTTTGTTCATCGCTTCGGCAATAATGTTGCCAATGGTTTCATCATTATTGGCTGAGATGGTTCCCACCTGAGCAATCTCACGCTGATCTTTGGTGGTTTTGCTGAGTTTTTGAAGTTCTTTGACAGCGACATCTACTGCTGCATCGACGCCTCTTTTGATCGACATCGGGTTGTTGCCGGCCGCAACGAGTTTCTGACCTTCTTCGTAAATAGAGCGCGCCAGCACGGTGGCCGTCGTTGTCCCATCACCGGCCATGTCACTCGTTTTGCTGGCCACTTCTTTAACCATCTGAGCGCCCATGTTTTCAAACTTATCTTCCAGCTCTATCTCTTTGGCCACGGTTACACCGTCTTTAGTGACCGTTGGAGAGCCCCAGGATTTGTCAAGAACAACGTTGCGACCTTTGGGGCCCAATGTAACAACCACGGCATCTGCAAGTGTTCTAACGCCGTTGAGCATGAGTTCGCGGGCTTTCATATCATACTTAATTAATTTAGCAGTCATCTTTATTTATCCTCCGTCATATCCTAAAAATTATTTGTTAACCGATAATACCGAGCACATCATCTTCACGCATGATCAAATATTCCTCGCCCTCCATCTTAACCTCTGTGCCGGAATATTTGCCGAAAAGGATTCGATCACCCTTCTTGACTTCAAGAGCAATGCGTTTACCTTTTTCGTCGAGCTTACCATTTCCAACTGCCACCACCTTACCTTCTGCCGGTTTTTCCTTGGCGGTATCAGGAATGATAATCCCTCCCTTAGTCGTTTCCTCTTCTTTCACCCGTTGTACTAAAATTCGATCTTGCAATGGTTTCAGTTTCATAATCTTGAATCTCCTTGTCGAATATCATTTGTCAATATGTATAAGCACTTAAAAGTTTATGTACAATAACGCAGGTCCCCGTTTCTGATCCGGGTTATAACGTCACCTCCCTTCCAGCTGGTCTTTTTTCGAATTAATAATGTATAAATTAACTTAAGAAAGGTAATTATTTTAATGTGTTCGCAGTTTTTGCGCTAGATTTTTTGACATAATAATCACCCTTTTGTGTTTGTAAAGAGGCTTTATCTTAATTTTTTTAGATTTTTTGTGGTTTTATTGGAAAATCGGTGACGATTTAAATTTAAGGTGTGTTAGTCGGCAGAGCCCTCACTGGATGATTTGGAATCCTTGCTTGAAGCGGATGCGTCTGAGGATTGTGATGTTTTCGCCTTTTGCGATTTATGGGCAACGGCGCTGTTGGTCTTGGATTTGTTGGCATAGTCGGTAACATACCAGCCGGTGCCCTTTAGATGAAAGCTGCTGTGGGAAATAAGCTTGTGTAATTTTCCACCGCAATGCTTGCATTTGACTAAAGGCTTATCTGAGAAACTTTGAATAGCCTCTTCTATTTTAGCGCACTTTGTGCACTCATATTCGTAAATGGGCATGTTATCGCGACCTCCAGCAGAGTTTCATTAGCCGTCACTCCATCTATTATAGTGAACGAATTCGTCTCCTGTCAATAGACCTCTTGTCGAATTGATAGCTGCATTGATTTCAAAGATCGTGCACGTTGCCGGCATTTTCAACTCAGCGCATGCGCATACCTTCTATTGGTTGGTGCCATTTGCGGTAAAATTCCAACACTGGCAACATGCCAGTCACCTGCACCTGGTTTAAGATTTGATGCGTGTTTTTATGCACCCGTTTCTCTTCATCCAGCTTTTCGCTCGGCGAAGCGTCAAAGCTCTGTAAAAATTTACTGAAGCGCACGATGTGAATGAGTTCATGCGTAATAATATACAGACAAAAGGGATACAGTTTGAGCGAAGGTGTCTTATCCAATACGGATTTGATCGCGTGGTCTTGGAGGCATATTTTAAAGTAATCAAAAACACCAGATCCTAAGGCCGAATCTTTGCGCTGACCCTCATAGCGGACAATTTGCGCAAAGGGGCCGTCAACAATTTCTTCGGGCGCCAGATCCACCAGTGTTTTAACGTCATATTTCGGGCGCAGCCATTCATTAGCCGACATCTTATAATGATTGCTGACAAGCTCTTCGGACATTGACACGACATTGTTGACGATGGCAATCTCTGCTGAAGAAAATGTATTGAGGGTTTTCATCTTTATGCGTTTCTCGGTAGATCGATGACATCTGGTGGCTTCATCTCGGCCCCGGGCTATATTAAGAAGCCCATTTTACCGGTAATGAGAACCCTGTCAAAGCTGCGGTGGTCGTTTTTATTGGTCTTAGCCAGCGGCAAGGCCCGCTTGCTTTGAATGGTAGGCGATGGCTTCCTCTAAACGATTGCGTGCTGCAGAGGTGTTTTGGACGAATTTGATCCCGAATCCGCGATGAATGACCTTTTCCTGCGGCATATTCATATTTGACCAGACCACTTCAGCATTTAGCGCAAACGTATCCTGATTGGACGCTTCGATATAGATTCGAAGTTTCTCGTTCAAAGGCACCGGTTCTTGGCAGATGACAAATGCCCCCCCGCGGCTGATATCCTTTAGACGGACCTTGATAGAGGCCTGGCCCATTTCCATTGCTGCCAGCCAGGCTACCTCCATCCTTGGGTACCGGCGCTTTTCCTTTTGGTGCTTATTTCGAGCGTTGCCAACGGCTTGCAACGATTGATCGGTACCCAGGCTTCGCTTGATAAAGCGATGAAAAAACCAAAATATAATCAGGCCGACAAATAACGCCGCCCCGATGGTAATACTTGTTATAATGATGCTGCTATCCATAGCGTCTGATACCACACTATACCATAAGCCGATTTTATTTTCCAATTTTAAAAAGGTGTGGACAGCAAGCAACCGGGTATGCTATGAAGGCTACTTTATTATTTATTATTTCTTAATCGATTAAAACCTTGAGAGGGAGGTAGTCCATTGGGTAGTGTCGTAAAGAAGCGCAGAAAAAAAATGAGAAAACATAAGCACCGAAAGCTTTTGGCCAAGACACGCCACCAGAGGCGTAAGGGTAAATAGCGCAGGCCCAAAATTCTTATGAGCTAGAGGCAGAAAAGCACCATCTTACCAAATGGTGCTTTTTTACGCTCCTTGTTTAAAAACCTTTTAGGTATTTTAGAAATTCCGAATCGGTTGAAAGGATCAGCGAACTATTCTGCCCTAATGTTTCGCGGTAAATCTCGAGTGTTTGTACGAAGGAGTAAAATTCCGGATCTTTGCCGTAAGCTTCCGCATAAATGACGGTTGCCTCGGCATCGGCATCACCCTTGATCTTCTGGGCTCTTTTAAAGGCCTCGGATTCTATTTCCTGCAAATCTCTTTCTTTTTCACCCAAAATCTTTTGGGCCTCTCCCTTGCCCTCGGATCGGAATTTTTCGGCGATCTGATTACGCTCGGCAATCATGCGTCCGTAAACCGATTTTCTGACCTCCTCCACATAGTTGATGCGTTTAATCTTGACGTCGACCAGTTCGATACCGAAAGGCGTTAATTTCGGCTGGGCCTGCTCTAAAATGCCCTGGTTAATTTTCTGGCGGCCCACATCGACTTGAAAGTACACCCGGGTTTTGCGGAAAGAATCATCGAGGCCGACCTCCTCGGTGTCCAGTTCACGATTGGAACTGCGCACGGCCTCAATCAGGTGATGGGATGTGATAAAGTTTCTTACGGCCGGGTCGATGATGTCATTGAGTTTGCCAACGGCGTTAAAGCGATTGTTGACCGTCTGAAAAAATTTGACGGGGTCCACAATTTTCCAGCGGGCAAACGCGTCCACCCAGATAAAGGTTTTGTCCAGGGTGGGGATCTGTCCGGGATCGCCGTCCCACTCCAGTAAGTTTTTATTAAAATAGTTGGCGGTCTGGATAAACGGGATTTTGAATTTAAGACCGGGGTCCGTTATGGGCTCTCCCACAATGCGGCCGAACTGGGTGACCACCACCTGTTCGGTTTCATCAACCGTGTAAGCGGCACCATAAATGAAAAAAGCAATAACGGCCACAGCGATCAATAAGAGACTTTTATTCTTCATTTTTCACCACTGCTTTGCGGTTCGAGGTTAAACGATTGCCCCATGTTGATAAGCGGCAATAGATTTTTCTGATCGGAATCGACAATGTATTTTTTCCCCAAATTTGGAAATGTTTGTTGAATGGTTTCAAGATAGAGCCGTCTTTTGGTGATATCTTTAGCATTCACATATTCATTATAAACAGCCACGAATCTATCGGCATTACCCTTGGCGCGGTTGACCCGGTTTAATGCGTACCCTTCAGCAGCTTTTACTGTTCTTTCGGCCTGTCCACGGGCAGCCGGGATGGCTTTATTGTAATCTTCTCTAGCCTGATAGATCATCTGCTCCTTTTCCTGAACCGCCTGATTAACTTCATTGAATGACGGCTGTACCGGGGGGGGGACATTGGTTTTCTTCATTTCGATGGTTACGATATGAATTCCGGTTTCAGCCTGGTCCAGTTCAGCTTGCAAGCGACCTTTGGCCTCTACTGCAATCTCATCCCGTTTACTGATAACTTCGTTAATGCTGCGGTCACCGACCACCAGTCGCATGGTGGCCTCGGACATATCACGCAAGATTCGGCGGACATCGCGAACTTTAAAAAGGAAATCAAAGGGATTTTTAACTCGAAATTGCACAATCCATGGTACAATGGCCACATTTAAATCTCCGGTGAGCATGAGTGCTTCACCGGTATTTTCGGTACCAGTTCGAAACCGGGAGGGCCGTACTTGATTCCCGCCGGTCGTAAAGCCGAATTCTTCAGTTTGAATCTCGCGCACGTTTACTTTAGTGACTTTTTCGATACCGAGGGGCAGTTTGAAGTTAAGCCCCGGCTGGGTGGTGCGTGTGTAGCGGCCGAATAACTGTACCACACCAACCTCGTTTTGCTTAACGGTGTAAACCGAAGTGATGGCCAAGGCCGCAATCAAAATGACGATAATAAAAAGAGGACCTCCTGGAAATTTTATCTTTTTTATCTTTTCGACAAACTCGTCCATCTGCGGCGGCACACCTGCCTTGCCCTGCTGTTGTTGCTTTAGTTTTTCCCAATCCCAAGTCATACTTTTTTCCCCAATTTGATTGTGTAAAGCATTTGCCAGTTATTCCCGAGGTAGAGCATTAACTGTCTGTTAACCAGCACATATCTGGTTAAAGCTTTGATAAATTACCCAGAATTGTAAATTCTTCTCTATTACAAAAGTCAGTAGATAAAATAAGTTACCCAATCAGCCAAGTCAAGCAAAAAGCAAACTGAGGAGAACGGTTGGGATAGAGACAATTTTTCTGCGGCGCGCCTTAAACCGGTTTATTGGGTGGCGGGTGTATCTATCGTAGGGGGCTTTGCAAGGGTGAGTTTTCGCTTTTTCGTGCTTGTGGACCGTCTTAATTTTTGGTTCACCTATGGCGAAAATTTTGCTATAGTCCCGGGATGATGGACGACCAAGACAAGCGATCTGATTTTGTTCATATCGGAAATATCCTTGAAAACGTTCTGAAGTCCTACCGCACCGAAGCTGATTTCGGGCTTAAAGCAGTTTGGCGTTTGTGGGATGCGGCTGTGGGAGAAGCGATCGCCCAAAATGCCCAACCGGCGGCTTGTAAAGGTAACCTACTGATTGTGCATGTCACCAACTCGACCTGGATTCACCAGCTGCAGTTTTTAAAAAAAGACCTCATATCCGCGCTAAATGCGGCTCTTGGCCAATCCCTTTTAGCAGATATTAAATTTAAAATTGGACCGTTAAAATAACTCAAAATGGCCACTCTTATCGGTGTTGTCGATTTCGGGGATTAGCGAACAGAAGATGGCCATATGGCTTCTGGCTACTGGTCACTGGCTCCTGGCCAGCGCCAGATGCCAGAAGCGAGAAGCCAGCGGCCAAGAAAGCCGACGCCTGACACCTGATAGGTTTTATGTTTTTGACCAACATGCATAAACAAACAACAGATTCAATCTTTGCCGGCAAACTTCTTGTTAAGCAGGATCCCCACGGGTACCGTTTTTCGATTGACGCCATTTTGCTGGCTTCCCATGCCAGACCCCGAAAAAATGAGCGTGTGCTTGATCTGGGCACCGGTTGCGGCATTATTCCATTGATGTTGGCATACCGCCAACCAGAAATCACCGTATTTGGTGTCGAAATTCAGGCAGAATTGGCCTGTACGGCCATGGCAAATGTAAAATTGAACCATCTGCAACACCAAATTACGGTTCTGTGCCGGGATTTGCGCGAATTGAAACCGAATTCGATCGGCGGGCCGGTGGATTTAGTTGTTTGCAATCCGCCTTACCATAAAGCGCAATCCGGCCGCATCAATCCGGACCGGCAACGGGCTATTGCCCGGCACGAGTTAAAGGTCGATCTGGATGATGTGCTCAAGGCTGCCAAACGCATGCTGCGGACGGCTGGCCGGTTTGTGACCATTTATACGGCAGAACGCGTTGCCGAACTGTTTGTTCAAATGCGTTCGCATGGGATTGAACCGAAGTCCATGCGGGCAATTCATGGGCAATTAACGGTCGAGGCAAAGCTTATTCTGATAGCTGGAACCAAGGGTGCGCAGCCCGGCACCCGCCTTGATCCACCGCTGATCATTTATGGACCTAACGGAGAGTATACCAAAGAAGTTCAGGCGATGTTGATGCCTTGACAGTGTGTTTTAAAGAGGTTATTCAGTACTACTCTCTGAATCATGAACCTCTATGCCGGAAGGGTGGCCGAGCGGTTTAAGGCGGCGGCCTCGAAAGCCGTTGAGGGTCTTCAGGCCCTCCGTGAGTTCGAATCTCACCCCTTCCGCCAATAAAATTACAGCGTAATTTTATTCAAAAAATTTTGGAAAATTTTTTGCGGAGAGATGTCCGAGCTGGCTGAAGGAGCACGACTGGAAATCGTGTGTGCTGTCAAAAGCGGCACCGAGGGTTCGAATCCCTCTCTCTCCGCCATTGTTGCAAGATGCCTAAAATGCCTAAAATTGGAAATGCCTAAAGTTATGGTTTCCGTTTTGTATTTTAGGCATTTTAGTCATTTTTAATTTTAGGCAGTTAAAATGTCTTATCTCGTACTTGCACGCAAATACCGACCCCAGACATTCGATCAGGTTGTCGAGCAAGATCATGTGACCCGTACCTTGACCAATGCCATTACTGCCGATCGGGTTGCCCATGCAGTGCTTTTTTCCGGGCCGCGGGGAACGGGCAAGACAACCGTTGCCCGAATACTGGCCAAAGCAATGAATTGCAGCACAGGACCGCGTCCTGCACCTTGCAATGAATGCCGCTCATGTCGTGAAATCACCACGGGTCACGCGGTTGACGTGTTTGAAATTGATGGAGCCTCCAATAACAGCGTCGATCAGATCAGAGAGTTGCGTGACCATATCAAGTACATGCCTGCCCACAGCGCATACAAAATTTACATTATTGATGAAGTCCATATGCTCAGCATGCCGGCGTTCAACGCTCTGCTCAAAACCCTTGAAGAACCGCCTTCGCATGCCATGTTCATATTTGCCACGACTGAGCCGCACAAGATCCCGATAACCATTTTATCGCGTTGCCAGCGCCATGATTTTAAGCGTATCGGTCTAAAATCAATTATTGCCCATATGAAAACCATTTGCCAGCAAGAAGGTTTCCAGATACCTGATGAAAGCCTGGTTCTGATTGCACGTGAAGCCACCGGTAGTATGCGGGATGCCTTAAGTTTGCTGGATCAGGTTTTGTCATGTTTTAAAGACAGGGTCAGCCATGACCAGGTGCTGGACATATTGGGCGCCATGGATCGAAATTATGTGCTCGAATTGTGCGGCACTATTCTGCAGGGAGACATGGGTGCCATTCTGAACACAATTGATGATTGCTACAACCGCGGGTATGATCTGCAAAAGCTTTATGAACAAGTTCTTGAGCATTTCCGAAATCTGTTGATCGTTAAAATGGGACGCAATATGGAAAAGCTAGTTGATCTACCCGCCACAGAAATTGATCAGATGATTGCCCGAACAGAAGCGGTATCCGCCACCGTTTTAACCCAGATTCTGGACGATCTTTTCCGGGAGGAAGCCTCTATCCGGCGTGCCACGGACACCAAATTGGCCTTTGAAATGGCTGTCATTCGCATGGATCAAATGAAACCGGTCTTGCCGATTGATGAACTGATCGATAAATTGGATTCGCTTAGGAAGGAAATATACGACCCACCTGGTGATAAGCCGGTGGCTTTAAAGCAGGCAAACGACCCTGTCATATCCGGTAGCAAACAACAAACGGATTATCCAAAGGCGCAGACAGGCATCGATGAGCATCCAACTATCCCCGAAGTGCAGCCGGCTGTTGACAACTCAGCATCTGATCTTGAAACAACCTGGCACCAGCTCTATGACATCATTTGCAAAGACAATCCTTCACTCGGCGCTAGTCTGACTAAGTGTCGCTTAAAGAAGGTTTCTGCCGAAACCATCGAAATTGAGGTGCTAGACAATGGTTTTGCGGTGAACATGCTCAAGCGAGAAAAAAACAAGAGCATCCTAAAACAGGTTTTTGCAGCCTATTTTGGCACTGAAAAAGCAGTTGAGTGGACCATTGCTGCTGAATCAGATGCGGCAAGCAAAAAAAAAAAATCCCAAAATGAACAACGCCAGAAGCAAAAAGCTTTAAGCCATCCGCTAGTGGCGGATGCCATCGAAATTTTTAGTGGTAAACTCATTGATATTAAACTAAAATGATCATCAATTGATACAATCGGATATGAGGAGGTACCCAAATGAAAGGTATGGGCAACATGATGAAGCAGGCCCAGAAGCTTCAATCCCAGATGATGAAGCTGCAAGATGAAATGGCCACAAAAACTGTGGAAACCACTGCTGGCGGCGGCATGGTGAAGGTCGTCGCCAATGGAAAGCAGCAAATCGTTTCCATCGATATCGAAAAAGAAGTTGTCGATCCAGAAGATATTGAGATGCTTCAGGATTTGATTCTGGCCGCTGTTAATGAAGCGCTGACTAAATCTCAGGAAATGGTTGCCACTGAAATGAGCAAATTAACGGGTGGTTTGAATATTCCGGGAATTATGTAACTCGGGTTGCGTGCATCGAGTTTCGCGTTGCGGGCTGTGCTGATGCCATCCTACAGCTTGGGCGCTCAGACAATTGTCTCACGGTTCTTATGGTAAAAAGATGCAACTAAAAAACGACCGATTTTCAAAGGGCGAACTCGAATTATGAGCCACTACCCGACTTCAATTCTTAATCTCATTCAGCACATTGCCAAACTGCCCGGAATTGGGGAAAAAACCGCTGAACGGCTGGCCATGCATATTTTGCGCTCGCCCCGCTCCGAAGTTGAGCAACTTTCAAACAGCATGATGACGGCTAAAGAAAATATTCGCCTGTGCAATCAATGTTTTGGGCTTAGCGACGATGATATCTGCCAGATTTGTTCAAATCCTGCCCGGGATGCGGGTCTTCTGTGCGTTGTTGAACAGCCGGCAGACATGGTGGCCATGGAAAAATCAGGCGCCTTCAATGGCCGCTATCATATCCTGGCGGGAGTGCTTTCCCCTATGAACGGCATAGGTCCTGATGATATTCGCTTGGGCGAATTGGTTGCAAAAATTGAACGGGGCCAGATCAAGGAAGTTGTAGTGGCCACCAGCACAACGGTGGAAGGGGAGGCTACGGCTGCCTACATCAAAGAACGCCTGGCTAAATTTCCGCTCAAGGTGACCCGTATCGCATCTGGCGTGCCCATCGGCGGCGATTTGAAGTATGTGGATCAGGTGACGCTGAAAAAAGCCATGGAGAAACGCCATGACCTCTGATGACCTCACACCGGATGATCTGTTCTGCTGCCAGCGCTGTGGGGATTGCTGCAAAGGATATGGCGGCACCTACCTTACGCCAACAGATATTGATCGCATCAGCGGATACCTGGGCATAAAACGTGAGCGTTTTATGCGGCAGTTCTGTCAGGTGTCTGACGGTAAACCCATAATTGCACAAGCTGAAAACGGATATTGCATTTTGTGGGATCACCAGTGCACAATTCATCCGGTTAAGCCCCGAATGTGTCGACGCTGGCCCTTTATCGAAAGTATTTTAGTCGATGCCGCCAACTGGCGAGCTATGGCGGCTGCCTGTCCCGGAATGCGGGTGGATGTCAGCGATGATCAAATTCAAAAATGCGCCCGTGATGTCATTCAAAAGGGCGACGGCAATTTTATAGAATCAAAATAAGAGGATGCCTAAAGTCATTCGGGACTTCGATGATGGAGCAATGGAGTGATGGAGTAGCCTACTCCGCCGGAGTAGCTCGGCTACGAAGGCTGGATTGAAGTGTTGTAAATAGATATTCACCTTTCATCCAGCACTCCAGTACTCCAACACTCCAAGTTAGATTTAAATTGAAAACCGCCTGATGATGAGTTTTCGTTCTGCTTATAACTGACTAAGAAAATACTGTTAAAATTTTGATCCATTATGATCGGCATATTTGATTCAGGTGTTGGCGGCTTAACCGTTGTCAGGGCCATCGCTAAAAAAATTCCGAGATATGATATGGTCTATTTTGGTGATACGGCCCATACACCCTACGGTACGAAAAGTGCTGAAACGGTTGTTGGTTATACGATCAGAAATATCGAATTTCTTCTGCAGCAAGGCGCTGTGGTTATTGTTATTGCTTGCAATACCGCATCCAGCGTTGCATCTGCCCAGGTTCTCAAACAATTTGCAGTTCCCATTTTCGAAGTCATAACGCCCGCAGTTGACCATGCCCTGGCAGCATCGACGAATTTAAATATCGGCATAATGGGTACCCGCGCAACCGTATCCAGCGGCATTTATGAAAAAAAGATTATCGAAAACCAGCCCACAGCCCGGATTTACTCCGTCGCTTGTCCGCTGCTGGTCCCTCTGGTTGAGGAGGGCTGGCTGAAAAAACGCGAGACAGCAATGATTGTCAAAAGATACCTTCAGCCCCTTAAAATGCGTCAGATTGATACCCTGGTTTTGGGCTGTACCCATTATCCACTGTTAAAAAAAGTCATCCAGAGAAAGATCGGCCAGCGTGTTGAATTGATTGATTCTTCGATCTGCATCTCGGAGCGTATCAAAAATTTTTTAGCGGATAACCGCGACATCGATCTGCAGTTGGGTCAAAACGGACATCTGTCGCTTTTTGTGTCCGATGTGACCGATCAATTTAAAAAAATTGCCGAAATGACATTGAAAACCCATATATCTTTTGAATGCGTCAAAATTTAGGTTCAGAAAGCCGAAACCTGAGAACTCTGAAATTTTGAAGACGGACGATGAGAGATCAAGAAAAAACACGGCAACAGCTTATTCGGGAGCTGATGGAACTGCGTGAACAAGCGTTGCAATTAGAATCACGGCATCGCAATGCCAAACAGGCATTAAAAGAGAGCCAACAACAGCTGCAGCAAGCTCAAAAGATGGAAACCCTGGGCACTCTGGTGGCTGGAGTTGCCCATGAAATCAACAATCCGATTAATTTGATCATGTACAACCTGCCGCTGATAAAGAAAATCTGGTCCGATTTCCTACCGCTTTTTCTCGAACGCAAAGAAAATTATCCGCATCAAAAATTTGGTGGTTTCACTTATGACTTTCTGGAAGATAATTTGTCTCAGCTGATTGCCGATATGGATATGGCCGCCAACCGGGTGGCCAAAATTGTTTCCGATCTCAAAAATTTTTCAAAGCAATCCAATGTTGCGGAAAAATCTACCCTGCAAGTCAATACAGCGGTAAAAAACGCCTTGCGTCTGGCGCAGACGACTTTACGCAAATCCGGCGCTAAAATAGAGCTGCAATTGGATGAAGACCTGCCGGAAATGGAAGGAAACCTGCAAAGTATAGAACAAATTATCTTAAATATCCTCATCAATGCCGTGCAAGCGATCGATCATGATAAGGGCATCATTCGAATTCGCACTGGGTTTGAGATGAAAAGCGGACGTATTCGGATTGCTATCAGTGATAACGGCCGCGGGATTACACCGGCGATTGTCGACAAATTATTTTTACCGTTTGTTACCGATAAGCAAGACCAGGGCGGAACCGGCCTGGGCCTATCCGTCACTTATGGATTGGTGCAGGCGCACGGCGGTGACATTCGCTTTGATACGCGCCAGACAAAGGGAACCACCTTTACAATTTCATTACCGACCCTCATAAAGACAGAAGCGGCTAAAATTTTGATTGTTGATGATGATCAGACGATCCGGGCCATGCTCACCGAAGCTTTGGTGCTGAAGCGACGTCGGCCGTATTTGATTGAGGAAGCCACCAACGGCATCGAAGCCTCTATCAAATTGGGCACCTTTCGTCCTGACCTCTTGATACTGGATATCTTTATGCCTGAAATGGACGGCCTTGAAGTATGCCGCATCATTAAGAATGAACCCGAGCTGTCTGATATGAAGGTGCTTATTTCAACGGGCTACCCGGATCACGCCAAGCTCGATATCATTGCCAAGCTGGGCTTTGAAAACGTTATCTATAAACCCTTTGACCTAGCCGAATTTGTCAAAAGGGTTGAAATGATTTTAGCGGTTGACTGAATCCGATAAATTGTGACGGCCTTTGTACCATAGCGGGCGCCGCATCCCTGGTTGCTAGAAGTGGTTTCAAAATTTCATGTTGTGTTTGAGAGCAAGGCGCAGTCCGCCACACTTTCTGGCGGATGAGCATTTTGAAGGGGTCTGCAACACAGCTATTGCGCCTTAGGCAAATTAGATGGGATTTTGTAACCACTTCTAAGCACTTTTCTGAATAATGTTGATATCGCGTTTGGGATAGGGAATTTCAATGCCCTCGGCATCAAATGATTCTTTGACGACGTCGGTGATATGAGAAATGGTGTTCATGCGTTGGCGGGCATCCTTGATCCATACCCGCAATTGTAAGTCCACCGATGACTCTCCAAAATTTCGAACCACCACCTTAGGTGGCGGATCATCAGTTACCCACTCGGTTGCTTCTGCTACTTTCAGAATAAGGTCTTTGGCTTTTTGTAAATCCGCATCATAGGCAATGCCGATATTGATGCGGACTCTGATTTTTTCGGAGATGTGCGTGTAATTGATGATATCCCGCAGCATGATCTCATTGTTGGGGATGATGATGACGATATTATCGGTGGTCTTAATTTTGGTGGCCCGCAGTCCGATATCAATCACATCTCCCCATGTGGCGCTGCCGGCCGGGGCTCTCCAGACCTCAATGCGATCCCCCACCTCAAACGGTCGGTCGATAATCAACAAGATGCCCGCAATCAGGTTTGATAGGGTGTCTTTGGCCGCAAAACCGACGGCCACCCCGGCCACACCGGCGCCCGCTATAAAAGGCACAATATTGACCCCGAGCATATCAAGGGCAACAATGATGGCAGTGGTGTAAACGATAAAATCCGAAAACCGAATCAGCAAATCAAAAACAATGTCATCAATCTTGCTGTCGGTTTTGTGGGCCACCCGTGATTGCAGATAGCGGATCGTAACGATCAGAAAATTTTTAATCGGCGAAGCAAAAAGGATAACAAACAAAGCATATAAAAACTTCTCAGCTAACGGAATTTTAAATAATTCAATAAGATACATTCCGGTAAGCAATATCAGGGCATACAAAAGCGCTTTGCGGAAAATTTTAAATAGCGCTTCCTGAATTTCAATCAAATTGACTTTTTGCATTCGCTTTTCGATAAATGACAACACCTGTCGCAGAATGAGCCACACAACAAAAAAAGCGATCAGGGTCAGGGTCACCTTGAATGTGATCTTCAGATAGGGAGCCTCAATACCGATAGTCGTTTCAAGCTTGGCAAATAACGTATTTAGTTGCTCCATGGTGCACCTTTAATCCACCCACTTTGAGAGCGCTTCCGTTTGCGTTGCGTCATCAAGCGCCGGACAATTTCAAAAAGCAAAGAATACCATTGCATTACAAAAATCGGACACGGCTAACCTGTGCATTTAGCGGGCCACTGTTGTTGAAATTAATAGGGGCCGCGGGATGTTTACTGCGCTACAATTGACAGTCGCTGATGATTCATAGAGCGACCAAATCGGGAAAACTCCCCGAGCCCCGCATAAGGAATGACCTGGAATTTGGCTGAAAATGAACTTGTCGGTTAGGTTTCAACCGAGAAAAAGCTGGCCTTAAGGTATTCGCGGTTTAAACGTGCGATATTGACGATGGACAGCTCTTTGGGGCATGCGTTTTCACATTCACGGTGATTGGAACAATTTCCAAAGCCGCAGGCATCCATGGTCTTTACCATGTTCAGGGCCCGCCGGGTGGCTTCCGGTCTGCCCTGGGGCAGCAGTGCCAGTTGAGAAACCTTACCGCTGACAAAAAGCATTGCCGAAGCACTGGGACATGCGGCGACACAGGCGCCGCAGCCGATACAAGCGGCGGCGTCCATTGCTTTTTCAGCGATTTCCTGGGCAATGGGGATCGCATTGCCATCCGGCGCACCACCGGTATTGGCGGATATATACCCACCGGCTGCCATGATTTTGTCAAGCGAACTGCGGTCCACGACCAGATCCTTGACGACTTTAAACGCCCGGGCGCGAAATGGCTCCACCACGATGGTATCTCCATCTGAAAATTGTCGCATATGAAGCTGACACAAAGTGGTCGCTTTTTGAGGGCCATGCGCTCTGCCGTCGACCACTGCCCCGCAGGTGCCGCAGATGCCTTCGCGGCAATCGTTGTCAAAGGCAATTGGGTCTTTGCCTTCCAGCGTCAGTTGTTCGTTGACTGAATCCAACATTTCGATAAAGGACATATGCACCGAGATATTACGGGCAGCAACGGTTTCAAAATGCCCTTTTTTTTCGTCTCTTTTCTGACGCCAGACGTTGAGTGTTAGATTTATTGTTTGGGGCAGCTTTTTCACTTATAACTCCTTTGGCTCAGCTCAACATTTTCAAACACGAGGGATTCTTTGTGCAATTTAGGCTTTTTATCGATGCCATCATATTCCCACACCGACACATGCGAATAATTGTCATCATCACGCTTGGCTTCACCTTCCTCGGTTTGGGATTCCTCCCGAAAATGTCCGCCGCAAGACTCGCTGCGGTTGAGGGCATCATGGATCATGATCTCGGCAAACTCAAGACTGTCGGCCAGACGTCCGGCTTTCTCCAGGCTTTTGTTGTAATCTTTGTCGATGCCTGGGACCCATACATTTTCCCAGAATTCGGCGCGCAGGTCTTGGATGAGGGTAAGGGCTTTATTAAGTCCCTGTTCATTGCGGGACATGCCGCAATAGTCCCACATAATGCGGCCCAGTTGCCGGGCGAAGTTGTCAGCGGTGCGCTTGCCGTTGATGCTCATCAGTTTAGCAATTCCATCAGTTGACAACTGGTAGGCTTCTTTGAAGGCGTTATGGTTGGTATTGACCGCCGGTAGCGTTGTTTCTGCAAAGTAGCCACCGATCGTATAGGGGATGATAAAATAGCCGTCGGCCAGTCCTTGCATCAAAGCGCTGGCCCCTAAACGATTGGCACCGTGGTCTGAAAAGTTGGCTTCGCCCAGTACGAATAGTCCCGGAATCGTGCTCATCAGATTGTAATCCACCCATAAACCGCCCATGGTATAATGGGACGCCGGATAGATCATCATCGGCTTTTGATACGGCGAATCATCGGTGATGAGCTCATACATGTCGAAAAGGTTGCCGTATTTTTTGGTGATGGTCTCTTTGCCATCGCGTTCAATCGCATCGGCAAAGTCCAGATACACCGCACAGCGCGTCAGGCCGACGCCTTTGCCAGCATCGCACTGGGCCTTGGCCGCACGCGAGGCCACATCCCGGGGGACGAGATTGCCGAAACTCGGATATTTTTCTTCGAGATAATAATCGCGATCTTTTTCGGGGATATCCTGCGGTTCCCGGATATCACCTGGATGGTGGGGCACCCAAACGCGGCCGTCGTTTCTAAGGCTTTCACTCATTAAAGTCAGTTTGGACTGATGCTCACCGGTATGCGGGATACAGGTAGGATGAATCTGGGTAAAACAGGGATTGGCGAACATGGCGCCTTTGCGATACGCCCGAAATCCCGCGCCGACGTTTGAAGATTCGGCATTGGTGGACAGGTAATAGACATTGCCGTAACCGCCTGTACAAAGCACCACGGCATCGGCCGCATAGCTTTCCAGTTCACCACTAATCAAATTTCTGACAATAATCCCGCGGGCCTGTCCGTTTGCCACCACCAGATCCATCATTTCCCGCCGGGGGAATAGGGTGACCATACCGGCACCGACCTGGCGCATCAAGGCGCTGTAGGCGCCCAGCAGCAGCTGCTGACCTGTTTGACCGCGAGCATAAAATGTTCGGGCAACCTGTGCGCCCCCGAAAGAGCGGTTGGCCAACAAACCGCCATAATCTCTGGCAAACGGCACGCCTTGAGCCGTACATTGATCGATAATGTTGTTGCTCAGCTGAGCCAGACGATAGACATTGGCTTCGCGCGCCCGGAAATCACCGCCTTTGACCGTATCGTAGAACAGGCGCCAGATGCTGTCGCCTTCGTTGGTGTAATTTTTGGCGGCATTGATTCCTCCCTGGGCTGCAATACTGTGTGCCCGGCGAGGTGAGTCCTGAATGCAAAATGTTTTGACATAATATCCCAGCTCGGCCAGGCTGGCTGAAGCCGAGGCTCCGGCCAGACCCGTTCCAACCACAATGATATTGAATTTTCGCTTATTGGCCGGATTGACCAGCTTTAATTCAAAGCGGTGGCGGTCCCATTTCTCGGTCAACGGACCGGCCGGTATATGCGCATCAAGCTGCATTGTTCTTTTCCCTTTCCGAGTTGGTTATTTGTTGTTCGTTATTGGTTAATGGTTAAACTGACGATCACTCGCTGATATGATGAATTCGGATCAAAAAATAACCAATAACAGATAACCAATAACAACAATTGAGCGTGATACGCTCAATTGATTATCTATCCAAGCGTCCAAATATAAATCGGCAACAGACCAAAGCCGAAGCCAATTAGCAGGCCAACGATCACACTGAGGGCCATCAGGGCCGGCATGTACTTGGGATGGTTAGCGCCCAAGGTTTGAAAGGCACTCCAAAAACCATGGCGCACGTGCAACGCCACAATAATCATAACCAATACGTAAATAATCATGTAGACAGGGTTGGCAAAGGCTGAACGGACAATTTCAAAAATCGTTCGATCGGTCTTGTCCACGAAGCTGAAATTGATCAGATGAAAAACCACAAATCCCAGAATGATAAACCCCGTATAGGGCATCGTCACAGAGCTCCAGGTGCGACCGCCGGCGGCCTGGTCTTTTTGATAAGGCACAGATCTTGCTTTTAAGTTCTGAACAAAAAGGGTGATGCCCGTGATCACATGAATCAAAGCAAACACCAGCAAACCCAATTCAAAAAGGGTTAGAATCGGACCCAGCGAGTGCAATTTTTCAGCGTACGCGTTGAAGGCCGTACCGCCCGCATAGATGGTCAGATTACCCGCTAGGTGGGCAGCCAGAAAACCGATGAAACTTAGACCGGTAACGGCCATGAGCAGCTTTTTGCCAATGGACGAACTAAAAGTTTGAATCAGCCAGCTCACTTTTACCTCCGATGTATACAATTAAGGACATAAGTGTATACTATTACACACAAAATGAGTGAAAGATGATATTTTTAATCGTTTATTCAATCAGTGTCAACAACATTATGAAGCCACCACTCATCGCGATGGGTTTCCATAATGCTGTGGGTTAACTTTTTGGCGATTTTAGTTTGAATGCGTTCTATCACGTGTGGCAACCAGGTGTCCGGGGGGGAATACCCGATATCAGACAAATATTTTAGCTCCAAAATGAGCGCAATCTGGTCGGCGTCATGGGCCAATTTGGCTTCCGCCGAGCGGTTCTGGTTGTACTCTTGAATCAGATCGGTTATGGCTGAACCAAATGGAAGACCGGTTGTTGTATCCTCAACGGCTTTGGCCTCGTTTGCGGTGACATACATTTTATGGACCGTATTCAGATCGCCGGTTCTGGCTTCCGGCAGATCGTGCACCAGACACATACTCATCAATTTCAGTGCATCGATGTCTGGTTGCAGCTGTGCCAACACATAAGCAATAAAGGTTGTACTAAAGGTATGCTCCGCGACCGATTCTTGGCCGGATCCGAGAAAATGAAAACCAGATCGCGGAATTTCTTTGAGCATTTTTGCTTCAAATAATAAATTAGCAATTTTTTTCATAGCAGCTCCTCAGCAAACATACAGGTTTCGGGTGTCCAGCCTTCGCTTTGAAAGCTACGGCTTGGCAGGCAGGTTTCAGTGCCTGGCTGCTGGCTACTGGCTAAAAGCAATTGATTCCCTTCTTCAAGCCAGAAGCAAGAAGCGAGAAGCCAGAAGCTAAAGAAGGTGACACCTGAACACTGACACCATTTTTAGTGACACCATATTGAGGGATGCCTGCAAACGCAACCCTAAATTTGGGCGCATTTGCAATGTTCAAACCTGTTGACACTTTATGTATATTCATTATACTTTAGAGTGTTTATGCGCATTAAAGGACATTTCAATTATTGTTACCGCAACCCACTGGCTGCTGTTAAACACTTTTTTCGTTATTAGCTAATGAAGGGGAGATTCGTATATGGGTATAGCTCAGCTTGATATCGTCAATATGATCAGCAACGCCGGCCCCATGGTCCAGTTTGTGATGCTGTTGTTGTTGTTTTTTTCAATTATGTCCTGGGCCATTATATTGATCAAGTACCGCTACATCCGAAGAGCATTTAAAGAATCGGCTGAGTTTAGTGAATTTTTTTGGAAAAGTCGTGATCTATCCAATGCTTTCGCCAAAGCAAAACAGCTCCCCGGCAGCCCTCAGGCACGTATTTTTCGGATCGGTTATGTAGAGCTTAAAAAGACAAGCCAATCTGCGGCCCCCAGCGTTCCAACCGATCCGGCAGTCGCAAAACAAGCGGGTAGCCAAAGCATGTCTTTGGATGCCAGGTTTACCGGCACAGACAACATCAAGCGGGCCCTGCGCCGCGCCATCACCACTGAAATGACCCGCATGACCCAGATGGTGCCCTTTTTAGCCACGACCGGTAATACGGCACCGTTTATCGGTCTGTTTGGCACGGTCTGGGGAATTATGAACTCCTTTATTGGCATTGGGCAGAAAGGCTCTGCCAATTTAGCCGTTGTGGCACCGGGAATCTCCGAAGCACTTGTGGCAACCGCTGCCGGCCTGGCTGCAGCCATTCCAGCGGTCATTGCTTACAATTTTTTCATGAGCAAAATACGCGTGGTGGAGTCGGAACTCGATAGCTTCTCAGCAGATTTATTGAACATCATCGAGCGCGATATTCTACGAACTGAGAGGAGAAGATTATGACAGCCGGAGATAAAAACGGTCATTTGATGTCTGACATCAACGTTACACCCTTAGTTGATGTCATGCTCGTGTTGCTGATCATTTTTATGGTGACGGCGCCGATGATGATGCAGGGTATGGATGTCTCTTTGCCGCAAGCGACCGCCGAGCCACTAGAATCCGAAAAAGAGCATTTGATCATCACCCTGAACACGCAAAATGAAGTCTTTATCAATGATTTCAAAGTCACAGTCGAGGGCTTGGCAGAAAAACTCATAAAAATACTGGAAGGTCGTGCTGAACGAGAAGTATTTCTTAAAGCCGATAAAGACATATCCTGGGGAACCGTGGCTCAGGTAATGGCGGAAATTAAAGCGGCTGGTGTGGAAAACCTGGGTATGGTCACTGAACCGGAAGTGTTTGAAAAAGAGACCAAAAAGTCAGAGTCTAAAAAGCCATGACGGATACCAAACATGCTTACGCCAGGCAATACCATGGGAGGCAGCCGGCGGCCCAATCCCTCGTATTGCCTTTTGGTGTATCTTTGCTTTTTCATCTGGTGATCATCGGAGCGCTGATCTTTATGCCCGATTTCGGTTCAGGACCACGGTTTCGATCAGGGGTGGTCAATGTCAGCCTTGTTTCACTGCCATCGGCCGGCCCGCCGGCCGGTGGTCCGGCGCCGGCGCCCGCTAAGCCGCAACCGGTTGTGAAAAAGCCACCGGAAAAGCCCGCTGTCAAAATACCGGAACCCAAAGCAGTTCCGGTGGTCAAAAAACCGCCCAAAGCCGTATCACTGGCGCCCAAAAAGGTAAAGCCGAAAAAGTCGCTAAAGAAAAAGACGCTTGATCGGCCAAAGTTGATTGACTCGGCTATCGACCGGATTGAAAAAAAAGTAGAAAAAACTGAGACCGATTCGGTTGCATCGGCCATAGAGGAGCTTAAACGCAAAGTCGCTGATTCCGAATCGCAGGCGGGTAGCGGTTCTGTTGGCACTTCGACCCGGGCCCGGAGCGGCGCCGTCGGCCCGGCCGGCGGTACCGGCGGTGGCGCACGTGTACAAGAATCCATCTTGATCTACCAGGCTGAAATTCAGTATCAAATTCAAAAAAATTGGGCCTTTTCACAGCAGCTTGCCGGTGAAAGTACTGAGTTGGAGGCGGTATTAGCCATAAAAATTCTGCGGAATGGCGAAATAGAGGATATTTGGTTTG
Organism: Desulfobacterales bacterium; assembly: GCA_050124655.1. Taxonomy (GTDB): domain Bacteria; phylum Desulfobacterota; class Desulfobacteria; order Desulfobacterales; family JAHEIW01; genus JAHEIW01. The sequence goes on along the minus strand of JASFEV010000007.1, from coordinate 5,648 downwards.
ACAAAAAATCCGGTAACGTGTACCTGGATGATTCGGCCTATAAGGCCCTGGTTAAATCAAACCCATTGCCCCCGCTCCCAAATGACTACATGCGTCCTTACTATAAAATCGGTCTGCGATTTGGTCCGAAAGGATTAAAACAAAAATAAAGACCATCTTAATCTGTCCGCCGCGGACCATCCGGATGATGAGGTCGTTTTTAATATTCACTGTTAATGAGAAACCGCTTAATTGGAGATACTTGGTGTCGGGGCTTTTGGGCATTTATGCAGTTTCAGATGTTGATCTAAACCATAAGGATCTTAAATGAGAAGAAGTGTGATTGTGCTTTACATCCTGGTTATGAGCGTTATTTTACTGGGACATACAAATTGTTGGGCTGAATATGATGTCATTGATATCACCAAGCCGTTTTTACGCAAAATTCCGCTGGCCGTGCCGGCGTTTAAAAATGCGACTGGATCTGGCCAAGAAAAAAAATCTTCATTAAGCGCCGCTGATTTTCTTTCCGATTCATTAGACTTTACCGGCTACTTCAAAATTTTGGACCGCGGGTCCTTTCTGTTTGATCCGGAAAGAAATGGTGTTGCGGGGGCAGATTTAAATTTTCAAAACTGGACAGTCGTTGGCGCCGAACTTCTTGTCACCGGGTATTATACGCTCAATAATGACAATATCTCCGTTGAGTTGAGGCTCTTTGATACATTCAAGGCCAAGCAGGTGCTGGGCAAAAAATATTCGGGGAAATTGTCAAACCAGCGTTCGATTATCCTCCGTTTTTGCACCGAGGTGATCAAATATCTTACGGGTAGTGGGGGCCTGTTTTTCAGCAAAATTGCATTTGTATCAAATGGGACCGGCAACAAAGAGATTTATATCAGTTCTTTTGACGGATATAATCCCAGCCGTTTGACGACCAACAACGCCATCACACTTTTTCCGGCCTGGTCAAGTGACAGTAAATGGTTGGCTTTTACTTCATACAAATCCGGCAACCCGGATCTGTATATCCGTGATCTGTCAAATGCTCGGGAATCAAAACTCTCAAAACAAGGCATTAACATCACACCGGCCTGGGTGCCGGGGAAATTCGAACTGGCCGCAACACTTTCGTTTTCAGGAGACCAAGAAATTTATCTGTTGACTGGGTCTGGGAAAATTATTAAAAGATTAACTAAGAGTCGTGGGATAGATGTGACGCCGACCTGGTCACCCGACGGCAAAAAAATTGCCTTTGTTTCCAACCGTTCCGGCAGCGCCCAGATTTACATTAAGGACTTAGCTTCCGGCAAAGTCAACAGACTGACCTACGAAGGGCAGAAAAATACTCAGCCCAGTTGGTCCCCGCGAGGTGATAAAATAGCGTACACCTCCCAAATGAACGGGGAGCATCATATTTTCACCATTGGTATAGACGGTCAAAACCCAGTACAATTAACATATGAGCCCAGAGACAATGAATCGCCCACTTGGTCACCGGATGGTAGTTTGATTGCTTTTAGCTCAGATCGAGAAGGACCGAACCGTATTTACGTTATGACTGCTTTTGGAACGGACCAGCGGCGTTTATTGGTTCTGGCTGGTGAGCAGACAAATCCGAAGTGGTCAATGAATCATCTGAATAATTAAGTGATGTTTGAATGTGAAAGGAGGAGAAAAATGCAAAAGAAGACTTGGTTGATAATGGCCCTGCTGCTGGTAATTCCCGGGTTGCTGTTCACTGTTGGCTGCCAAAAGAAAGCCGTATCTCAGGCAAAAGCGCCCGAACCGGCGCCGGCACCTGCACCTGAACCGGCCCCGGCGCCAGCGGCGAAGCCCGCCGAATGGAATATCTCGCAGAACAACATTTATTTTGAATTCGATAAATCAAGACTGACGCCGATGGCGCAGGATACGCTCATGCGTCATGCAGCCTGGCTGCGAGAAAATCCCGACGTCACCGTCACGATTGAAGGTCACGCTGATGAGCGGGGCACGAATGAATACAACCTCGCTTTAGGGGATCGGCGTGCCGACAGCGCCAAAGATTTCTTGGTGGATCTGGGTATCCCTGCCTCGCGTCTGACGACCATCAGTTACGGTGAGGAACGCCCGCTTTGCATGGATCAAACCGAGGAATGCTGGGCTAAAAACAGACGGGGTCATTTCGTCGTCAATTAGTGCAATCGGTAGCCCTTTTATGGGTATCTGCCGCAAGGCAGATTGAATCCGGTAATGAAATCTGCAGTTCATGAAATCGTGATAAACAGCAAGCGCAAATCTTCTTCTGCGCTTGCTGTTTATGGTGTTGAGGCCCGTCCAAACGGCGGGTACTTTTTTCTATAACTCAATCCAAAGCCCACATAAAAGCGAATTCCCACGAAAGGAATTCCTATGAAAAGACAGATTATAATTGGTGTTTTTTTAGTCGGCCTGCTGGCTGTCTGGGGGTGCGCGACCCAATCGGACGTGAACACCATTGATACTCGCCTCACAGAGATGGAAATGCGTGACATCCAACAGCGACAGCATCGGGAGCAGCTCAAATCTGAGTTTGAAACTTACAGCCAGGAATTAAGAAAACAATCCGCTGGTTTGCGGGTGGCACTTGAGGAAATGAACGAAGACATCCGGATATTAAACGGTCGTCTGGAAGAAATGGAATACGCTCTGAAGCAGCAACAGCAGAATGCAGCAGATTTAGAGAGTAGAAGAGACGAAAAGCTGAATCAATTAACACAAAGCGTGGAGCAAAACGCGGATCGGCTCAATCGTATGGATCAATATCTTAACCTGGAATCTTCCAAAAGACGGGCGGCTGTGGTTGCACCGGCTGCTCCCGCCAAAAAGCCATCATCAGAAGATGAAGTCTATCGATCCGCCAAGCAAGCATTTGACCAAGGGGATTTTGACGCTGCCCGCCAAGGGTTTCAGGAATTCATCAAACGCTATCCAAATTCAAAAAATGCAGATAACGCTCAGTTTTGGATCGGTGAGATTTATTATCGCGAAAAATGGTATGAAAAAGCGATCTTGGAATATCAAAATGTGATTGAAAATTACCCGAAGGGTAATAAAGCGCCGGCCGCTCTTTTGAAACAGGGATTGGCGTTTTCCAATATCGGCGATACGGCCAATGCGAAGCTGATATTGCAGGAATTAAATCGCAAATATCCGAAATCCAACGAAGCCAGGGTTGCTGCTGAAAAATTAAAGACGTTAAAATGAGTCAGACGGGACAATGGTTAAGATCATTGGCATAGATCCCGGCCTGTCGGCGACAGGGATCGGCATTGTCAGCGGACTGGGATCAAAAATCGATAGCTACTCTCTTGGCTGCATTCATACAACAAAATCCACTCCTTTGCCTGGTCGTCTCGATAAAATCTTTTCAAAGCTCTACCAGTTGCTAAAAAGTGAAAAACCAGACTTGATGGTGATTGAAGATGTTTATTCGCTGAACCGGTATCCGAAATCAGGCATCATTTTGGGGCAGGTGACCGGTGTTATTCAATTGGCTGGATTCCATGCCAACGTACCCGTTATTGAAGTGCCGGTCAGAGAAGCCAAACAAATTTTGACCGGCAACGGCAATGCCAGCAAAGCCCAATTTGAAAAAGCGGTGCGGCATCGCTTAGATCACAAGACTCGCATCAAACCCGTGCATGCTTCCGATGCAATGGGCCTGGCACTAATCGGGTTGTACCGCTATCAGGATATTCGGTAGAAGTTATTGGTTACTGGTTATTGGTTGTTCGATTAACCTCGCTGCATGGATCAGGTCAAATAACCAATAACGAATAACCAATAACATTTCAGGTCGCGGAGCGACAACATGATTGGCTACATTGAAGGTAAAATTATTAAAAAAGAAGATGAACGGGTGCTGGTGTTGGCCAATCAGGTTGGGTATGAAATTTTGCTTCCGGCATTTGTGATGGAGACCATAAATCCCCAAAAAACCGGTGATGAAATCGCCCTTTATGTTTTTTATCAACAGACCGAACGGCAGCCCAAACCGATACTCATCGGGTTTAATCTGGAAGCCGAAAAAGAATTTTTTCAGTACTTTATTTCAGTGGAGGATATCGGCCCATTAAAAGCTGTCAAAGCTCTAAGCCTTCCGGTTCGTGAGGTTGCCCAGGCAATCGAAAATCGTGACGTTCAAAGCCTCACCCGACTTAAAGGCATTGGCAGACGAACGGCTCATAAAATCATCGCCACCTTAGAAGGCAAGATGGGCAAATTTGCGTTAATTCGTAAAACCGAAAAACACAAAGCCGAAGCAGTTGAAGATTTCCCGGAGCAGGTTTTTGAAGTTCTCGTCAAGCAGCTTGGGCACAAAGCCTCTGATGCCAAGCGCATGATTGCCGATGCCCTTAAACGCCAACCGGCGATCTCCTCACCGGAGGCACTTTTGGATGAAATTTACCGCGGTGAGCAAACTTAGTGGTTATTGGTTATCAGTTATTGGTTATTTGTAAATGTCAATTACAACTGTCATAATGGACCAACCTTGTCATTTTTTTCCAATAACTACAACCTATCTCAAAAATAGTAGATCACGTCCAAGGGCAAGGCGTGGGCCGACGCAAAAGCGCAGCATACATAGGTATGTGAGCATTTTAAGGAGGCTCGCAACGACGCTATTGGGCGTTAGATGCATTTTTGAGATAGGTTCTAATAACCAATAACAGATAACGAGTTAAGCGGAGCAACATATGTCTGATGACGTCATTAAATATTCGTCTGAAAAACAAGGATTGATTTCCGGTGCGGCGTTGTCCGAAGATCAGGCACCCGATATATTATCGCTGCGACCGGAGCGGCTTTTAGATTATGTGGGTCAGGACGAAGTTGTTGAAACCTTAAAAATCGCGATTCAAGCAGCCACCCAGCGGGATGAACCCATGGATCATGTTTTATTCCATGGCCCGCCGGGCCTCGGAAAAACAACCTTAGCGCACATCATCGCCAATGAGATGAATGGCAATCTAACGGTCACCTCTGGGCCGGCGCTTGAAAAAGGTGGTGACTTAGTCGGTATCCTCACCCATCTTGAAGTCGGCGACATTTTGTTCATCGATGAAATTCATCGTACCCCCAAAACGGTTGAGGAGTTTATGTATCCGGCCATGGAGGACTTTGCGATCGACTTTATTTTCGACAAAGGTGTGCATGCCCGTAGCCACCGATATCGGCTGAACCGTTTTACATTGGTCGGCGCCACTACCCGTGTTGGGCTGCTATCGGCGCCGCTGCGGGATCGTTTTGTCATTTTTCGCAGTCTTGATTTTTACAAAGATGATGATCTTGTAAAAATTGCCAAACGTTCAGCCAAGCTACTGAACGTCGAAATCGATAACGCCGGCGCTGTGGAACTGGCCAAGCGCTCCAGAGGCACCCCTCGTATCGTCAATCGCCTGCTTAAACGCGTGCGGGATTACAGCCAGGTAAAAGCCGACGGTGTTATCACAAAGGCGACAGTTGAAGGCGCCCTGGAATTGGAAGGGGTGGACAAAAGAGGCCTGACAGATTTAGATCGCCGTTATTTGAAAACAATCATTGAATATTATACCGGTGGTCCAGTCGGTATTGAGGCCATTGCCGCTACTTTACAGGAAGAATCCGATACTCTGGTGGATATTGTTGAGCCGTATCTGCTGAAA